>JACDGQ010000593.1 GCA_013821615.1 Planctomycetota bacterium | reverse complement strand
CGCCTGCCCCGCGCCCAGCCCGGCGTGCGCCAGCACCTCGTCGAGGGTCGCGACGAAGACCACCTCCAGCCCCGCGCGCACGTGCTCCGGCAGCTCGTCGTAGTCGCGCTCGTTGGCGCGCGGCAGCAGCACCGTGGTCAGGCCTGAGCGCTTGGCCGCGACCAGCTTCTCGCGCACTCCGCCGATCGGGTAGACGCGGCCGGTCAGGGTCAGCTCACCGGTCATGCCCAGGCGGCGCTTGACCGGGCGGCCGAGGGCGAGCGAGAGCAGCGCGGTGGCGATCGCACAGCCCGCGCTCGGCCCGTCCTTGGGCGTGGCCCCGGCGGGCACGTGCACGTGCACCTGGTGCTTGTCGAACCACCCACCCTCCACGCCCAGGCGTGCCGCCTGGCTCATCAGGTGGGCGCGCGCCAGCGTCGCGCTCTCCTTCATGACGTCGCCGAGCTGGCCGGTGAGGGTGAGTCCGCCGCTGGCGCTGGGATTCGCCACCACCTCGATCTCGAGGGTGGCGCCGCCCATGGCCGTCCACGCCAGGCCGGTGACCACGCCCGGGATGGGATTGACGATCAGCGCGTCGTCGCGCATCAGCGGCTTGCCCAGCCACGGCACCAGGTTGTCGGCGCCGATGACAACTCTCGTCGGCGCGCGCTGCGCGCCGGACTTGGTCTTGGTCTTGGACTTCCCCTTCACCGTGGCGCCGGCCGGACGCCGGCCCGCACCGGCATCAACGGGCCCGCCCCCCGCCGCGGCCTTCGCGGTCGCGACCTTGCGGCAGATGCGCGCGACCTGCTGTTCGAGCTGGCGCACGCCCGCCTCGCGCGCGTAGTCGCGCACCAGGCGGCCGAGGCCGGCGCGGGTGAAGGTCAGGTCGCCACGCGCCAGGCCGTGCGCGGCGAGCTGCTTCGGCACCAGGTGGTCATGGGCGATGACCAGCTTCTCGGCCTCGACGTAGCCGGACAGGCGCATGATCTCCATGCGGTCGCGCAGCGGCTCGGGGATGCCCGTGAGTTCGTTGGCGGTGCAGATGAACAGCACCTGCGAGAGGTCGATGCGCACGTCCAGGTAATGGTCGAGGAAGTCCTTGTTCTGCTCGGGGTCGAGAACCTCGAGCAGCGCCGCCGCCGGATCGCCCTGGTGGCCGCTGGCGAGCTTGTCGATCTCGTCGAGCAGGATCACCGGGTTCATCGCGCCGGCGCGGCGCAGCGCCTGCGCCAGCTTGCCGGGCAGCGCGCCGACGTAGGTGCGGCGGTGGCCCTTGATCTCGGCCTCGTCGCGCATGCCGCCCAGCGACAGGCGGAAGAACTTGCGGCCGAGCTGGCGCGCGATCGACGCGCCCACCGAGGTCTTGCCGGTGCCGGGCGGCCCGACCAGGGCGATGATGCCGCCGCCACGCTCGGCCTTCAGCCGGCGCACCGCGCAGAACTCGATGATGCGCTGCTTGATCTCCTCCAGGCCGTAGTGGTCGTGGTCGAGGCCCGCGCGCAGCGCCGAGAGATCGAGCTGGTCCGGCGTGACCACGCCCCAGGGCAGGTCGCTGAGCCATTCCAGGCGCGTGCGCACCACCCCGTACTCGTTGGCCGCGGGATCGAGCAGGGCGAGCTTGCGCAGCTCCTCCTCCATCACCCCGCGCACCTCTTCGCTCATCGCCGCGCCCTTGTGCGCGAGCACGTCGCGGAAGCGCTGCAGGTCGAGGCTCTTGTCGTCGCTCTCCAGGCCGAGTTCCTGCTTGATCGACTTGAGCTGCTCGTTGAGGAAGAAGCGCCGCTGGTGATCGCTGACCTTCTCCTCGATCTGGTGGGTGATCTTGGCCTTCATCTGCGCCAGCTGCTGCTCGCGCGCCAGCAGCAGCAGGACCTTTTCCATGCGCGCCACGACCTCGTAGGTCTCGAGCACCTGCTGGATGTCCTCGCGCTTGGCGGTGGTCAGCGACGCCGCGATGTCGGCGAGCCGGCCCGGCCCGTCGATGTTGTTGAAGTTCGCCAGCACCATGCGGATCTCGTCGGCGAAGATCGGGTTGTGCTGCACCAGTTCCTTGAGCGCGGCGACGATGGCCATCGCGCAGGCGCGCACCTGCGGGTCGGCGGCATCCACCTGCGGGCGCACCGCCGCGCCGCGCACCAGCAGCACCGGCGCGGTGCGCTCGAGGGCGTCGATGTGGAAGCGCGCCAGCACCTGGGCGAAGACCTGCAGACCGCCGCCGTCGAGGTCGTGGTGCTTGACCACGCGCGCGATGCTGCCGGTCGGCAGCAGATCGGCGTAGGTGAAGGCGGCGCTGTCGTCGAGGGCGGTGCGGGTCAGGAAGAAGCCGATATGGCCGCCGTGATCCTTCAGCGACGCGCGCACCGCGTCGGCCAGGCGGCCCGCGGGGATGACCAGCGGCAGGGTCATGCTCGGGAACACCGGCCGCTGGCTGAGCGGCAAAGCCACCACCACCGTCGGCAGGTGGTCGTCCGGACGCGACATGGCGCGGTCGGGGTCCGCCACCACCTCGATTGGCAAGGACTCGGGCTGGGCGCTCTCGCCCTGGCGGGATTCGGCCTGGGCGGGCGGCGCCTCGGCATCAACGGATCGCGGCATGGAACCCCCTGTCAGAGTGGCGCAGGTGGGCGCCAGTCCGCAGTGGGAGTGGCACAGGGCGTGCCAAGTGATGCGTTGGGGCGCGGGAACTATCGGCACGGGAGGGAGAAGTGAGTAGGGAAGAAAGAAAGAAAGAAAGAAAGGGAGCAGGGAGCAGGGAGCAGGGAGCAGGGACTACTCACAGGGAAACGAGAGTCTCAGCGCTCCCTGTAAGGTGCCCCGGCGTTGATACCGATGTCCACAGTGACACGGGACCGCTCATGAAGCCTCACGCACGACCCCCGAATACGATCTCCCC
>JACDGQ010000592.1 GCA_013821615.1 Planctomycetota bacterium | reverse complement strand
ACCAGCGAGGCCGAGCTCGACGAGCTGCTCGGCCGCGGCCAGGGCGCGGTGCCGGCGCCCGAACTGCAGCCCGGCGAGCCCGCGCCCGAGCTGCAGCCGGGCGAGCCCGCGCCGATCGTCCCCGAGATCATCGAGTTCACCGAGCGCGACGCGGTCGAGCGCAGCCTCGACAAGCTGCGCATCCACGGCTACAGCCCCGAGCTGCTCATCGACGACCCCACGCGCATCAATCCGTTCGTGCTCAAGGACGCCAAGGAGGAGGTGGCGTTCACCCACCTGCGCGCGGTGGTGCCGACGATCAAGCGCTTCGGCTCGCGCGGGCTCGACATCCAGCGCTACAAGGGCCTTGGCGAGATGAACCCGGACCAGCTGTGGGAGACCACCATGGACCCGGCGCGGCGCAAGATGTACCGCGTCTCGATCAGCGACGCCATCGAGGCCGAGCGCATGTTCGCAACGCTGATGGGCAACGACGTCTCGATCCGCCGCGACTTCATCGAGCGCTTCGCGCTGTCGGTGGCGAAGCGGTTGGATGTGTGAGTGGGGGCGTGGCCGCGGTGCGCCTGGCCGTCCTCGGCCTGCTCTTTTCGAGTGTGATCCAGATGGCGCGAGCCGAGGAAGGCTCAGGGCGCGATTTCACCATCGCGGACATCTCCCAACCAGGCGGGCTCGCTCTCTACCTGCGCTGGGAGGCGGCCAGCAGGACCCTGACGTACAAGACCGTCGGCTTTCCGGACATGCCGATCGATGTCCAGAAACTGACCGCGGCGGACAGCCGCACGGTGGATCAGGGCGTGGCCCTGGGCCTCGACCACATCGCCGCGCTGATCATCGCCCTCCCCGATCAGAAGACACTGCCGGATGATCACGTGCGGGCCTTCGACGGAGGACGCTATGAACTGTCGTGCACCGACGACGGCAAGGCGATCACGCGACACTACGACAACCCCGGCGAGCACCACCGGCTGATGGACGTCGCCTGCGTGGGACTGGTGGCCAGGGTCGAGGCATACGCCAGGGAAGCATTCGCCACGACCCGGTGAGCGGACGCGCCTGTGCTTCCCGTTACCTGAGGCGCAGACGGCGAGGTACGTAGGTCGCCGCGTCCTACGCCGGTCTCCTGCGCTCGAACCGCGGACCCGTCACGCCGGAACCGCAGTACAGCGCTCTATCTCCCCTCCCCCTCCTCGTGCCTCTCCCCCAGCTTCAGCAAATCATCCCGCCGGTGCGCCAGCGCGTCGTGCAGCGGCCCGGCCGGGATGATCGAGGGCCCGGCCCAGGACAGGTCGCGTGGCTGGTGGTTGACGTGGGACTGATGGCTGGGCACGGAATTGCCGAAGCTGTCGGTCACTTTCAACATCGAGGTGAAGTTGTACCCGTCGGACGCCTGCGCGCCGTAGGCGCCGGGCGCGAACTTGCCGAGCGCAGCGATGTTGGTGGCTTCCGCGAACTCATGGGCGTTCAGCCGGTAGCTGCCCTTGAAGGGGCTGTCGGCGCCGGCGTTGCCGTCCTCCATCCAGCTGCGCGCGAGTTTCATGATGTGCTGGTTGTTCTCGCGGTGGCCGCCGTCGTCGCTGTGGCTGCCGGGGACGGTGGCGGTGCGCAGCGTGGTGTCGGGACTGTCGGGCAGGAAGCGCGTGGCGGGGAAGAAGGTGCGCTCTTCGTGCTGCGCGTAAAGCACGTCGGCGTGCTTGATGTTCGCGGGCAGGTCGGCGATGACGTAGTTGCCCTTCTGGCTGCCGAGCGTGGCGATGATGTCCTTGGAATCCTGGCCCGGCTGGCCGACGGAGTAGACCGGGTCGAACAGGCCGACGTGCTCGATCTCGGGCTGATAGCGCACACCGCCCACCTCGATGCCCTTGGTCTGGACCATGCGCGCGAATTCCACCACCTGCGCGCCGCCGCGGCTGAAGCCGTAGAGGTCGATCTTGGTGCCAGGCTCCCAGGTGTGGCTGAGGTCGGCGTACATGCGGTCGATGGTGCGATCGAAGCCCTTGGCCACCGCACCGGCGAGGTTGCGGTCGAGGGCGTCGGGGTATTCGACGTCGTTGCCCAGGCCGCCATAGTAGAAGCGCGTGCCCTTGGCGTCGTGGTAGAGGCTGGTGATGTTCGACTGCTCCTTCACGAAGCTGCCGGTGCCATCCACGAACATCGAGATGGTGCGGCTGCCGGGCACGACCTCGCTGGGTGAGACCAGCGGCGCCAGGCTCTTGGCGATCTCGGCGTCGAGGACGTTGGCGCCCTTGTCCTGGAGCGGGCCGAAGTGGTTGCGGTGCGCGGCCTCGACCACTGCCTCTTCGCTGGCGCGGCCGCCGCCGTACTTCCCATCCAGGGTGATCCAGCCTTGGGCGTCGCGCCGGCCGATCGCCACCGGCTTGCCGTCATGGTCGAACATCCCGATGCCGGCGATGAGGCCGTGCTCGTTCGGCGTCTGCGGGGTCCAGGTCACCGTGCCGTCGCCGCCGACCTTGACCACATCCTGCACCGCGCCATCGCCGCCCCTGGCGCCGCCGGCGAGGTGGAAGGCCTGCGGCCGCGCGTCAGCCAGCGGGACGGGCGCCAGGCGCGTGCGCGCGTCAGGGTCGGCATGGTCGCCGGACAGCGGATCGCCCTCGGGACGCGCGCCGGCGAGGGCGGCAGGCGCGTCGTAGCGGACGGTAGACGAGACGGAGGCGTTGCCGGGCATGGGGAGCTCCTGGACAGAGGGCATGCCGGGCCCGGAGGGGCCAGCAATTTCCATCGTTGTCAGGGAAGTCGCGGGTGGTCAATCATGGCAGGGTAATTCCCCGGTCGACGACCAACACCCATCCCGAGTGCCCGCTCGCACGTCTGGGACTTTCCTGGAACCGCGCGCCGCTGGCGCGCATCCCTCGTG
>JACDGQ010000591.1 GCA_013821615.1 Planctomycetota bacterium | reverse complement strand
GCCACGGCCAACGCGACTGCGGCGACCGCCGGCCCGCGCAGCGCCGCCGAGCTGCTCGCTCAGCTCGGCCCGGCCGTGGTGACGGTATCGGTGACCACCGACGCCGGCACCAATCCCGTGGGCGTCGGCATCATCCTCTTTGGGCCACAGTACATCGTCACCCCCTACCACCTGGTCAAGGGCACCAAGCAGGTGCTGGTGGACTACTTCCGCAACAGCACCAGCGGCGAGCACTCGCACCAGTCCGCCACCGTGATCGCGGTGGACCGCGAGCATGACCTCGCCCTGCTCAGCTCCAGCAATCCCTACCACGCCAAGCCGCTGGTGCTGGGCAATGCCGCGAGCGCCGGGACAGAGGTCGTCGCCATCATCAATCCCAAACTGACGTCCGCCGCCGGGCCGCAGACGACGCTTGCCGGCAGCATCGGCGCCAGCGCCCAGAAGGCCGACGCCGCGCTAGTCATCCAGACCAGCCTGGCGGTCCCCGCCTCCAATCAGGGCAGCCCGGTGCTCGCCATGGACGGCACCGTCGTCGGCCTGGTGACGGGCCGGCTCAGCGCGACCGAGCCCGGCGGCATGGCCGTACCGGCGCTGTTCGCCGACCGCCTTTATCAGGGCCACGACGACAAGTTCGCCACCGGTGCCGATTTCCCGCTCTGGGAGATGGAACTGCCCTTCACCGACCTGAAGAACGCCAGCGGCGCGGTGCGGATCAGCGGGCTGGCCAGCCACATGGTCTACGACGCCGAGCACGGCCAGCTGGTGATGCTGATCCCGGCGCGCAACAAGGTGCTGTTTCTCACCATCAAGGACAACGTGGTGGCCAAGGAGCTGTTCACCGGCACCGACCCGGTCGATCTCAAGATGAGTTTGACCAGCAAGAATCTCGCCTGGGTCGCCAACAACACCTCGAAGAACATCGTCTCCATCAACCTCACCACGCGTGCAGTCGAGAAGACCCTCACCCTGACCAACGCGCCGCTCGCCATGACCCTGGTCCGCGACAGCATCTGGTTCATGAACGCCACCGGCACGGCGTGCGTGGTCAAGTACAGCGGCGGCGAGGACCAGGAGGCGCCTCTGTCGATCCGTTCGCTGGCCTACAACGGCCAGCGCAACAACATCCTGATGGGCTCGCGCAACTCGTGGCTGTGCGAGGTCGACGGCGACCACATCCAGTCGCTGATCCAGCGCCAGCGCACCCTGCGGGCCGAGATCGACGACTACAACAAGAACGCCAAGTTCGCGAGCAAGACCAGCGCCGACGCGCGCTACGACGAGCTCACCGCCGAGATGCGCACGCTCGAGGCCGCGATCGCCAAGTGCGACAAGGTCTACAACCAGCCGGCCGGCGTCGCGACCGACTTCACCACCACCCAGCAGAGCCTGTTCATCGACCAGCCGCGCGGCCGCGTCTACTTCAACCGCGCGGTGATGGACAGCAAGGCCCCCGACAAGATCATCGGCGTGTTCAAGAGCCCCGAGCACTCGCTGCGCAATTCCGAGCACCTGCGCGAGCTCTTCGCCAAGTACACCTACGTCAACCAGATCATCGCGGTCAGCCCGGACGGTGGCGTGGCGGCGTCCGGCACCCATCTCTTCAACACCGAGGATTTCACCGTGCTGCGCGAGCTGCCCGTGCCGACCACCGCCATCGCCTTCGCCCCCGACATGCGCACGCTTTGGTTCTGCGACGTGGTCAACAACCAGATCGTCAGCATGCGCTACCGCGACGACAGCTGGACGCCGCCCGTGGTGGACCCCAAGAAGGCGAAGTAGCGGCGGCGCGGCGCGGACCGTGGAAGATCAAGGCTCAGCTGGCACTGTGGGGGCGTCCAGGGTCTGGTCGAGCTTCCGCTTCATCTCGGGCGCGTCGATGACGGCGAGCAGCTGATCCGCCGTGACGGTCTCGGCCATGTCGACGTTCCACGCGCTCACGAAGCCGCCGCTGCGCGCGTGGATCCCGGTCTCGCGGGCGGCCACCACCGAGCCGGGCAGCGCCACCATGCCGACAGCGCGCGACCAGGATGCAGAGCCGGATGCTGTCCGCTGCGGGCGGGGCGCCGGGCCTTCATTGATTCGGCAATCATTGCAGCATCGCCGTGAGCGCTCCCTCTCCCGCTGCAAAACTGTATCGCATCCGTTCCGCCTCACCCAGGGGCCCGCGCACGCTCGCCACGGCGCCGCCGTCAAGGTGCGTTCGGGAACCGTCCGACCGCGTAGTTGAGAGTGAAGAAGCTGCGCTCGTACCAGGGCAGCCTTGAGGTGCCGAGGTCCAATCCCGGAGCGTCGAGCTGCACGAAGGCGTTGTCCTTCCAGGCGAAGCCGGTCTCGCCAGCGCCCTTGACCGCCATGAAGCCTCGCCGCTCCTCGCTGCGCACATAGCCCTCGGCCAGGGCGCCGATCCAGGGGTCCGCGTAGCGCACGGCGAAGCCCCCCTGCCAGGTTTCGAGCACGCGCGGCACGGCGACGATCAGTACCACGTGCGCACCGATGCCGCTCCAGCTGAATTCCTCCGGGCCACCTACCGGCACCGTGGCGGGCGCGTTGCCGCCGGCCTTGCCCGGCTCGCCGCCCCGACCAGCAGCGGGTGCCGCGCGCAGCGCGGCGAAGGAGCGGATACTGGCCACCACCGGGATGCCGGCCTCCAGCGAGGTGCGCAGCAGGGCGTGGACGCGACGCAGCAACGCCGCCGCGGACTCGCCGTCGCGGCGATCGAGGTAGGTGCCCGCGAGCGGTGCTTGGTTGTGGGCGGCGAGCAGGGCGTTGAACAGCACCGGGATGTCATCGGCCTTGACGCCGACGTCATCGCCGTAGAGCGGCTTGCCTGCGTCGACCTGTGAGGGCAGCCCGCCGAAGGTGGCGAGCATACCGT
>JACDGQ010000590.1 GCA_013821615.1 Planctomycetota bacterium | reverse complement strand
CCCGGCCACCCGCCTGCACCAGCACCACGCGTCCGGTGCCGGCGCGCCAGGCGCCGCGCGGGCGCACCACCAGCACGGGCCCGTCCCCGGCGTCGGGCGCCAAGCCGGCGATCCACGAGGGGCAGGCGGGGAACAGCGCTAGCACCGTCACGTCTGCGACGCGCTCCACCGCTGCCGCCGGCACCAGGATGACGCCCCCGGCCACGCGGCAGGACAGGCAGCTCGTCGGCGTGGACGTCCGCATGGCATCCACAGCGATTGCGGCGGCTCGACGCTGGGTGGAGGGATCGGTGGTGAGCATGGAGTTTCGTTGCCACCTATAAGTAAGCCGCGAGTAAGCCGCGAGGCCTGGAAAAGAGGGAAGCCGGTCGCCGAGGATCACGGTTCGTAGGGTGTACCAGCCGGTGACAAAGCACGATGCACCGCAGAGAGCTATCCCCAGCACGTCAAAAACAGGAAGCTGACCGAGCGCTGGTCACCGGTGGGACGGCCGCTGGAGCCGACCGCCGCGCCCCAGCCGCGCGCTTCATGCGTTGCACATGCGATGTTTGCACAATGCACAGATGCGACGGATGTGGCATGCGCGCGCCGGATGGCTCATTCCCGTGAGGAAGCGCGCCATCAGCATGGAAGGAATGGAAGCGACGCCGGTCACAGCGTCGCTACGCTCGGCGGCGCGAGAATATTTCGAATTATGCTATTGGAATGATAGTAATTCATGGGGCGCGTTGCTGGGTCGACAGGTGCAACCCAGGGCGCGCCGCAACCAAGGGGATGGTCGCCCCGCGCACTTTGACAGCGATAGCTTCCGTGGGGTACATTCAGCGGTCTGGACCCGCTGCGCCTGCGCCGTAGAATCAGCCCGGGAGACCGATCCACCCATGTCGCGACCGGGGGAACACGAAAGCTCGACTTCGCTGCTGGCGGGTGCCGCCGCCGAGCGCATCCCCAGCGAGGTGCTGCGCCTGATGCGGCGCAGCGGCCCCCAGCGCATGGACGACGCCGTCACCGACCGGGACATGCTGCGCGGCGGCGACCTGCCCCTGCCGTCGCGCGCACGCTGGATCTATTACGAGAAGCCGGTGCGCAACTACCTGAGCGGTCTGGGCTGCGCGGCTCAGGATCTCGACGACCTCACCCACGAGATCCTCATCCGCCTGCAGAGCGTGATCGTCGACAAGTACGATCCCGCGCGCCCGTTCCGGCCTTATTTCAAGGCCGCCATCCGCAACTGCTACTTCAAACATCTGCGCCACCGCAACCGCGACGCCGCGCGTCTGGGTGCAGAGCCCGAGGCGCCGCCAGCGGACGAGCCGGGCGAAGGCCTGCTGCAGGTCCTGCCGGAGTATGCGCGCGACGTCTACGAACGCTTCACCGAGAGCGCCGCGCCGCACCTGCTGCCCGGCGTGCGCATGCTGCACGGCTGGATCATCCTCGGCGCCAAGCAGGAGAGCCTGGCCAACGCCTGGGGCCTGACCACGCGCCAGGTGCGCACGCACATCGCCCGTGCCGCCGACACCCTCGCCAACTGGATGCAGGAGCGCATCAACAGCGACGACCTCGACGACCTGGTGCGCCTCGCGCACACCCAGGGCGTGAGCGTCGACCTGGGCTTGGCGAACGTGCGCGGCCTGTTCTCGCACCTGTCCAAGCGCAAGCGCATCCGCGTGCTGCTGATATTGGCGATCATCTACAAGAAAATGAACGCGGGGATGGACGCTGGGGAGGATCGCTGATCGGCGATGGGCTGATCCCAAAAACCGCAGAAAGCATCTGCAACGAAGCAGAGAGCCGCAGAGAGCCGCAGAGGAAAACCCCGTGGAGCTTTGCGACAGAATCGGAACCGGCTTACCCTTTGAGTGAGACTCGATTGCAGTCTCGAAGTTCTATAGAGCGCCTGCTCTGCGGCCCTCTGCGGCCCACTGCGGCCCTCTGTGGCCCACTGCGGCCCTCTGTGGCCCACTGCGGCCCACTGCGGCCTTCTGCCGCCCAGTCCTGGGATCTCCCTAAATCCAGTCGGGCAAATGGCTCTCATCGAGTTGCGATGTGATAATTCTCTGCAAGTCGTGTCCGACTCGATTTATGACGAGCATGATTTATGTAAGATTTATGTTCATAATCATCCGATACCAATTATAACGCGAGGATGAGCAACCACATCGTCTCTGTCGGAATACCGCTTCGGCTACATCATCTCCCCTTGGTGATGGACGTTATCCGGCGCACCGGTCTTCTGGAGGTCATCGATCATACCATGAAGGATGACTCGCGCTGCCGCGTATCGACCAGCGAATGCGTGAGCGTGATGATGTGTGGAATATTCGCCGGTCATCACGACCTGTGGCGGATGAGCGAGCGGTTGGCCCCATTCGATATGGCGACGGTGATGCGGGACGCCGACTTTCCACTGGCGGCGTTCACCGAGGAGCGCTTGGCCAAGATGCTCGATGACCTCTATCCGCATATCGACCGATTGATGACGGCAATGGCCTTGCAGATCGTAGATCAATTCGGAGTGGGAACTGGGTTCCTGCATTTCGATACGACCTCGCTGAGCTTCTTCGGGGCCCACGAGCAGGAGGATTTTGCGTCGCTCAGCGATGCAATCGTGCCCGCGCCGCCGCTCATCACCTTTGGCTACTCCAAGGATAAGCGGCCGGACCTCAAGCAGATCATGTATGGGACGCTGGTGTCGAGCGATGGCGGCGTGCCGCTGTTCGGCCAAGCGCTCAACGGCAATAGCTCGGACAACGAGTCGACTGCGGCGTTCTTCCAGCGCATCCGCTCTCTGGTGCGCGATCCGCGGGAGGTGTGCTGCGTGGCCGATAGCAAGGGCTGGTGCGCAGAGGTTCTGGACCTGGTGCAGCGCGAACGA
>JACDGQ010000589.1 GCA_013821615.1 Planctomycetota bacterium | reverse complement strand
GTGCACATCTATAACGGCACCGAGCGCGCCTACTCCATCGACGAGGTGCGCATCGGCACCACCTGGCAAGCGGTCACCCCGCGGTTCTGAGCCCATGCCCACCACCACGCATCACCATCGTCCCCTGCGCCATGCCCTCGCGGTGCTGCTCGGCCTCGCCATCGGCACTGCCGGCGCGGCCGACGTCCCCGAGCACGGCTTCCTGCAGACCTACTGCAGCGACTGCCACGACCACGATACGCACAAGGGCGGGCTCGACCTCGAAGCCCTGCCCTGGCAGCCACAGGATCCCGACAACGCCGCGCGCTGGGTGAAGATCCACGAGCGCATCGCGAACGGTGAGATGCCGCCGCCGAAGAAGACCCAGCCCGCGGCCACGGAGCGCACGGCGCTGCTCGCCGGACTCGCCGCGCGCCTGACCAGTGCCGAGCTCGCCGCGCGCACTGGCCAGGGGCGCAGCCCGCTGCGCCGCCTCAGCCGCGAGGAGTTCGAGTGGAGCGTGCGCGACCTGCTGGCGATGCCGGCGCTGCGCCTCAAGGACACCCTGCCGGAGGATGGCAAGTCGCACGGCTTCGACCGCCTCGCCGGTGCGCTCGACTTCTCGTCCGTCCACCTGCAGGCCTACCTCGCGGCGGTCGACCGCGCGCTCGATGCGGCGCTCTGCCCGCTGCCCGAGCGGCCGCCGGTGCAGACCTACCGCTACCGCCCGTGGGACCTGACGCGCCACGAGGGCAAGGAGTGCGAATCCTGGGCGGGCCGCTCCGTGCAGGAACGCATCGGCTTCGGCCTGGCCGGGCTGGAGCAGCTCGCGCACTTCACCGCGCCGACCTCGTTCCAGATCACCGACGACGACCACCGCGCCACCGCGCTCGGGCTGTTCCGCAACGAGGACGCCGACTTCCGCTGCTCGCTCGACACCATCCATCCGGTGCTCACCGGCTGGCATAAGCTGCGGGTCTCGGCCTACAGCTTCGGCTGGGACGGGAAGCAGGTGGTGCCGGCGACGCGCCCCGGCGCGATCTCGTGGGGCGTATACAGCCGCAACGAGCTCTACGGCACCGTCGGCGTGCCCGCCAACACGCCGGCGGTCGCCGAATTGACCGCCTGGGTGCAGCGCGGCGGCGGGATGACCCACGGTTCGGACGACCACCTGCGCGTGGTGCTGGCCTCGTGCGAGAACGTCCGCGACATCGGCGACCAGGAGAAGAAGCTGCGCGGCCCGCCGCGGCCAGCGCCGGGCCTGGCCATCGCGTGGATCGAGATCGAAGGCCCGCTCTACGACCAGTGGCCGCCGGCCAGCCACCGCGCCCTGTTCGGCGATCTGCCGGTGGCGGTGTGGACGGCGCAGAGCGGCGTTCCCAAGCCGGCGCAGCAGACCTGGCCGCAGGGCAACCCCTGGTCCTTCCCCAAGGACCCCTACGGCGAGCGCGGCGAGAAGCGCCCGCTGGTCCATGTACCCAGTGCGGATCCACCAGCCGACGCGCAGCGCCTGCTCGAGCATTTCGCGCGCCG
Organism: Planctomycetota bacterium; assembly: GCA_013821615.1. GTDB lineage: Bacteria > Planctomycetota > UBA11346 > UBA11346 > UBA11346 > BOG-1363. The sequence continues at coordinate 1,370 of JACDGQ010000589.1, read as the reverse complement.
CGCCTTCCGCCGGCCGCTGGGCGGCAGCGACCTGGCGCCCTACCTCGCGATCGTGACGCAGCGCCTCGCGGCCGGCGCCGCCTTCCAGGACGCCATGCTCGCCGCCTACCGGGGCGTGCTCACCGCGCCGGACTTCCTGCTGCGCCGCGAAGCGGCGGGCCGGCTCGACGCGCACGCGCTGGCCACGCGCCTGTCGTATCTCCTGTGGAGCTCGCTGCCCGACGACGAGCTGGCAATGCTGGCGGAGCGCGGCGACCTGCTGCGGCCGGCGGTGCTGCGCGCGCAGACCGAGCGCATGCTCGCCGACCCGCGTGCCGCGCGCTTCGTCGAACACTTCCTCGACATGTGGCTGTCGCTGCGCGATATCGCGGCGACCCAGCCGGACAAAAAGCTCTATCCGGAGTACATGCCATGGATGGGCGAGGCGATGCTGCTGGAATCGCGCGCCTTCCTCGCCGAACTGCTGAAGGGCGATCTGCCGGCGACCAACCTGGTGCGCTCCGACTTCGCCATGCTCAACGAGCCGCTCGCCCACCACTACGGCATCCCGTGGACGGACAGCCCGGGACTCACCGGCTTCCAGGTGCGCAAGATGGCCCTGCCGCCGGGCAGCCACCGCGGCGGTTTCCTGACCCAGGCGGCGGTACTCAAAGTGACCGCGGCGGGCACCACCACCTCGCCGGTCAAGCGCGGCGCCTTCGTGCTCGAGCGCCTGCTCGGCATCGTGCCCGATCCGCCCCCGCCCGACGCCGGCGCCATCGAGCCCGATGTGCAGGGCGCCACCACGGTGCGCGAGCAGCTCGCCAAGCACCGCCGCAATGACACCTGCAAGGCCTGCCACGCCAAGATCGACGGCTACGGCTTCGCGCTGGAGAGCTTCGACGTCACCGGCGCGTGGCGCAGCCAGTATCGCGCGGTCGGGGGCACCGGCGCCGACGCGGACCGCAAGGTCGTCAACGCCCGGCTGGTCGAGTACCACGACGGCCCCGCGGTCGACTGCGCCGGCACCCTCGCCGACGGCCGCGCCTTCGCCGACGTCGAGGCGCTGCGCGACCTGCTGGTCGCCGACCCCGCGCGCCTGGCGCGCTCCTTCACCGAGCAGCTCGCGACCTATGCCACCGGCGCGCCGATCTCATTCGCCGACCGCGCCGTGGTCGACGGCATCCTGAGCCGCGCCAAGGCCAAGGGCTACGGCCTGCGCACGCTGCTGCACGAGGTCGTGCAGAGCGACCTGTTCCTGAGCAAGTGAACCCGGAGACCCGACCATGAACCCGCTCCGCCGCCGCCATCTCGACCGCCGTACCCTGCTGCGCGGCGCCGGCGTGCTGCTCGCGCTGCCGCTGCTCGACGCGATGGTCCCGGCGCTCGCC
>JACDGQ010000588.1 GCA_013821615.1 Planctomycetota bacterium | reverse complement strand
CGCCTGAGTCGCGCCCGCCGCGATGACCGCGTGCTGATCAGCGTGCAGACCGCCAACGGCTACGAGGTCGAGACCATCGTCGACATCTTCCGCGCCGCAGGTGCCACCCACCGCACCTGGACGTCGTCGCGCGCGCACGCCGTTTGAGGGAGACCGCTACGCCCATCCGCCTGCAGTCCAGGCGCCGCCGTGCAGCCCTTGCAGATCGGAGCGAGGGCGCATGATCCCCGTCCGACCGGTTCGGGCGGTTAGCTCAGTGGCTAGAGCATTCGCTTCACACGCGAGGGGTCACAGGTTCAAATCCTGTACTGCCCACCAGACAGAGGCTTGGATCCCGGCAAGGATCCAAGCCTCTTTTTTTGGATGCGAGCAGGGATGAATCCGTCGTCCTCCGCGTCTCCACCTGTCCCGGATCGCGCGTCGCCGCCTCAGGTCTGGCGGGTCATTTTGACCGGGACACCGGCGGTCGGACACGATGACATGCGCCGAACGGGTTGGTGGCGCACCATAACCCATCATCCATGTCCTTGCATGGGCACAGGTTAGGTCAAAGAGCGGAAATCGCCATTGGCATGGTGCTCGCTATGGAGCCGCCAGAGGCCCGCGGCAACCGGCACTGGCCTCCGCAAAACCCGCCATGCTCCACCCCACCATCCTCATCGCCGACGACGACCGCCGGCTGCGCGAATCGCTCAGCGAGGTCTTCAACGATCTCGGCTGCACGACGCGCACCGCCGGCAATGGCGGCGATGCGATGGAGGTGCTGCGCCAGATGCGCTGCGACCTCCTGCTCTCGGATGTGGATATGCCGGACATGACCGGATTCGCGCTGCTGTCCTGGATCAGCCATCAGACCCCGCGGGCGGGCAGCCATCTGCCGGTGATCCTGATGAGCGCGCGCGCCGATGCCGAACTCGGGCGCGCGGCGCGCGCGGCGGGTGCCATCGACCTGCTGTCGAAGCCGGTCGAGATCACGCGCATCACCGGCCTGGTCCATCGCCTCCTCGAACTCTGACCACCCTTTCGCCAACCCCTCCAATATCGCACTTTCCGCAAAGGATCATCGCATGGCCAAGATCATCGGCATCGACCTCGGTACCACCAACAGCTGCGTCTCCGTCATGGAAGGCGGCGAGGCCGTGGTCATCGCCAACCAGGAAGGCCTGCGCACCACGCCGTCCGTGGTCGGCTTCGTCGAGAACGGCGACCGCCTGATCGGGCAGATGGCGCGCAACCAGGCCATCACCAATCCCGAGAACACCGTCTACTCGATCAAGCGCTTCATGGGCCGCCGCCACAGCGAGGTCGGCAGCGAAGAGAAGCTCGTCCCCTACAAGGTCGTGGGCGGCGCCCAGGAACTGGTCAAGGTCGAGGTGCGCGGCAAGCAGTACACCCCGCCGGAAGTCTCGGCGATGATCCTGCAGTACCTCAAGAAGGCGGCCGAGGACTACCTCGGCGAGAGCGTCAGCGAGGCGGTCATCACCGTGCCCGCGTACTTCAACGACGCGCAGCGCCAGGCCACCAAGGACGCCGGCAAGATCGCCGGCCTCAACGTGCGCCGCATCATCAATGAGCCCACCGCCGCGGCCCTCGCCTACGGCATGGACAAGCAGAAGAACGAGAAGATCGCGATCTTCGACCTCGGCGGCGGCACCTTCGACGTGTCGATCCTCGAGGTCGGCGACGGCGTGGTCGAGGTGCTCGCCACCAACGGCGACACCCACCTCGGCGGCGACGACTTCGACGACGTGGTCATCAACTGGCTGGCCGACACCTTCGCCAAGGAAAACGGCGGTCTCGATCTGCGCAAGGACAAGATGGCCCTGCAGCGCCTCAAGGAGGCCGCTGAAAAGGCCAAGAAGGAGCTCTCGCAGGTCACCAGCTCGGCGATCGCCCTGCCCTTCATCACCATGGTCAACGGCCAGCCCAAGCACCTCAACACCTCGCTGACGCGCGCCAACTTCGAGAACCTCACCAAGGCCCTGATCGAGCGCTGCCGCAAGCCGTGCCTCGATTGCCTGAAGGACGCCAAGCTCAGCGCCGCCGACGTCAACGACGTCATCCTGGTCGGCGGCTCGACGCGCATGCCCTGCGCCCAGGCCGTGGCCAAGGAGATCTTCGGCAAGGAGCCGAAGCGCAACGTCAACCCGGACGAGGTCGTGGCGGTCGGCGCCGCGGTCCAGGGCGGCGTGCTGACCGGCGAGGTCAAGGACGTGCTGCTGCTCGACGTCACGCCGCTGAGCCTCGGCATCGAGACTGAGGGCGGCATCATGACCGTGCTGATCGAGCGCAACACCACCATCCCGACCTCGAAGTCGAACACCTTCTCGACCGCCGCCAACAACCAGCCGGCGGTGGACATCCAGGTCTCGCAGGGCGAGCGGCGCATGGCCAAGGACAACCGCCTGCTCGGCAAGTTCACCCTCGACGGCATCGCCCCGGCGCCGCGCGGCATGCCGCAGATCGAGGTGACCTTCAACATCGACGCCAACGGCATCCTCGAGGTGAAGGCCAAGGACAAGGCCACCGGCAAGGAGCAGCACATCTCCATCCAGGGCTCGTCGGGCCTCAACAAGGCCGAGATCGAGCGCATGGTCGAGGAGGCCGCCGCCAACGCCGAGAGCGACAAGAAGAAGGAGGAGCTGGCCAAGGCGCGCAACCAGGCCGAGCAGCTCGCCCACCAGACGCGCAGCGCGCTCGAGGAGCACAAGGACAAGCTCGAGGGCGGCGAAGAGGCCGAGATCAAGGCCGCCATCGACGAGCTCGAGAAGGCCAAGGCCGGCGAGGACCTCGCCGCGATCGAGGCCGCGACCAAGGACCTCGACACCAAGGCCCAGGCCTGGGGCAAGCGCATCCATGAAGCGAGCATGAACAAGCAGCAG
>JACDGQ010000034.1 GCA_013821615.1 Planctomycetota bacterium | reverse complement strand
CGGCCCCCAGGCCGGCGGCACGCGACCGCGGAGCGGACCGCATGCCGCGAAATCCCCACGCCGCAACGCGCCCGCGTCCGAGCCACGGCGCGGCCCCTCACCGCTCCCCTACATCCTGGCGGGGCTGGCGGGGGTGCTCGTGATCGGGGTGTTCACCGCGCTCATGCGCGCACCGGAGGGCGGAGCGGGGGCGCGCGACGGGCACCATGGCGACCGCCATGGCGATCGGGGCGAGACCCCTGGCACGGATGCCGGCGCTGGGATCGCGGATGGGCGCAGCGCGGGCGCGTCGGCCGCCGCTGGGAATGGTCAACCGCCCGTCCCTGGCGCAGCCGCGCCCGAGAACGGCGCGCGCGCTGCCGGTGCGAACGCGGATCCGTTCGCCCGCGATCTCGTGCTGCGCTATGCCTTCGATGAACGGTCCGGGACCGACGTCCACGACGCGGGCCCACGTGGCCTGCACGCGGTGATGAACGGCACCTGGACCCACGGCCGGACCACGGGGGCGCTCGAGCTCTCTGGCGAGGGCCAATACGTGAGCCTGCCGGATGCGCTCTTCACGGGCCTCACCCAGCTCACCATCGCCACGTGGGTGGAGATCGGGCCGGGAACCATCCCGGTCTTCGCGCGGATCTTCGATTTCGGCAGCGCCATGCGCATCAACATGTACCTGACCCCGTTGGACAATGCGGGGCAGCTGCGCTTCGCGACCACCAGGGACGGCACCGATGGCGAGCAGCGCACCACGGCGCCCGCGCTCGCAACGGGCGCCTGGGTCCACCTCGTGGTCACCCTCGGCGACCAGGTCGCGACCGTCTACGTGGATGGACGCGAGGTCGGCGCATCCGTGGCGAACGTCCTCCGCCCCCTGGACATCGAGCCCACGACCCACAACTGGCTCGGCCGCTCGCAATATGGTTTCGACCCCTTCATGCACATCCGCTTCGATGATTTCCGCATCTACGCGCGCGCCTTGAAGGCGCATGAGGTCGCGGCGCTGATGCGCCTGCCGTGATCCGTTCAGCCTGCGGGTCCGGCGCGTCCCCACGTGCACGGCGCGAGCACGTGCGATGGGATCGGCACTTCGCCGCGCATGACCTGCAGGAGCAGCGCTGCTGCGGCATCAGCGACCTGATCGGGATCGATCACCAGGGTCGACAGCGGGAATGGGCTGAACAGCTCGTGGCCGGCGTTGGCGAACGATACCACCTGCAGTTCTTCAGGCACCGCGATGCGGCGGCCGACGATGGCCAGCGCCGCCTCCGGGAAGAAGTGGCCATCGCAGAGCAGGAGGCCCTGCTCTACCAGGAGCACGCCGGAACCTACACCGTCACGCTGCCGGCGACCCCGGACGGCGAGTGGTTCATCGATGACATGGTCGGCCAGCAGCGCTTCGGCATCTACCAGGGCGCCGAGCTGCGCGAGCGCGGCCTGCCACTCACCTTCGTCGACGGCTGCCCACCCCTGAAAGTCCTGCGCCTGCTGCCGCGCAGCCAGATCGGGCAGCATTGGGCGGAGACCTTCCGGCCAGCGGCGAGGTGATCGGCCAGCGGCCGTCAGGAGCGGTGGAGCCGGCACCGCGCAGGCTGATCCAGCGCGCGTCGCCTGCGTGCCCCGAGGCGGGCCCCCCGCGACCATTTGTGGGAACGACGCGGACGTGGTCCGCGGATCCCATGGCAACCCGCGCTCCTGCGCGCTGCCGCATTTCGGTGAATGGATCGCCCGCTGCCGGGTAATCACCTGACCGGCCACCCATGCGAGCACCTCCATGACCATCCGCCTCCGGCTGCTCGCCTGGCTGCTCTCCTGCCTCGCGTCCACCGGCCTGCTGTCCGCGGCCGACCTGACCACGCCGCTGATCAGGGACGATCTCGATCCCGCGGCCTTCAGCGAATGGGTCGCGGGCCGCAGCGCGCCGATCCCCCCGGAGCGGCTGAAGGAGGGGCCCGCCGGGGTGGTGTGGACGCGCAACAGCCAGCCCAACTGGACGGGCGTCGAATTCGGCGCGAGCAGTATGGCGGGTGTCCGCCACCTGCGCATCGGCTTCACCAGGGCCCTGGGGGTCGGCACGGTGGTCGCCTGCGCCGGCGGGCTGAGCGTGCTCAAGCCGGGCGCCGCCTATCCCGGCGACCCGGGCGACGACAGCCAGTGGCTGGTCGCCGAGCGCCAGAGCGGCTCCGCGCTCAGCACCGCGGCCGAGATCAAGGACTACGCCATCTGGGTGCTGCCGCCCGGCACGGTGACCCGCGCGCTGCGCTTCACCCACACCGCGGCGACGGTCGACCAGCGCTATGCCGGCAAGGTCATGGGCGTGTGGCTGCTCGCCGAGCGCTTCGCCAACGTGGCGCCCGCCGCCGCGGCGAGCAGCGGCGGCGCGGGGCGCACCGCCGACCGCCTCAACGACCAGCGCGACAACGACTGGGGCACCTGGGACAACGGCGAGCACGGCCAGGAGCAGCCGGTGTCGCCCGAGCATCCCGCCTGGGTCATGCTCGCCTGGGCCAAGCCCCAGGCCATCGCCGGGCTGGTCGGGCTGACGGTGGGCGCCAGTGCGATCGAGGCCCAGGTCTGCACCGGCCCGGCCGACCTCCATCCAGCCCAGGCCGATGAGACGCAGTGGCGCACCGTGGTGCCCGCGACCCCCACCGATCCCGGCTATCCCAAGGCCCTGGTGCCGGCCGCGCTGTCCTTCCCCGCGGTGGAGACCACGCGCGGCGTGCGCCTGCGCTTCCTTGCGACGATCGATGGCGCGCACGCGCATCCACACCTGCGCGACAAGACCCACGATGGCAAGCGCGTCTGGCTGGGCGAACTGCTCGCCTTCTCCGCGCTCGGCAGCGAGCCGCTGGCACCCCTGCCGTCCGCCGCGCCGCCCACCGAGCATCCGCCGATCGCGGTGCCATTCACCATCGCCCAGCCGGGCCTGGTCACCCTGGTGATCGACGGCGCCGACGGCAAGCGGGTGCGCAACCTGGTAGCCGAGACGCCCTTCCCGGCGGGCGCGAATGTCGCCTGGTGGGACGGCATGGACGATCTCGGCCGCGACGTCGAAGCCGCGCGCCACGGGCTCTACCACGTGCCCGGCCAGTTCGTCGCGCCCGGTACCTACACCGTGCGCGGCCTGACGCTCAAGCCGCTCGACCTGCGCTTCGAGTTCTCGCTCTACAACGCCGGCGATCCGGCGTGGACGACCAGGGACGGCCCAGGGGGATGGACCACCAACCACACCCCGCCGCGCAGCGTCATCGCGGTGCCGGCCGCGCGCTCGCGCAGCGGCGCGGCGATGCTCTACATCGGCAGCTACGTCGCCGAGGGCGGCCACGGCCTGATCTGGGTCGATGAGCAGGGTCGCAAGCAGGGGGGCGAGGGCTGGCTCGGCGGCGGCGGCGCGTGGACCGGCGCGCAGTGGCTGGCGCGCGACGCCGGCGCCAAGGCCGACGCGAAGACCGTCGCCTATGCCGGCGCGTCGTGGGAGAAGGAACTGCGCCTGATCCGCCTGACCAGTGGTGAGGACCGGCCGCTGCTCAAACCGGTGATCAGCCGCCCGGACGCGGTCAAGCTCGCCGGGCTGGCGGTGCACGACGGCCTGATCGTGTGCAGCCTGTCGTCGCATGGCGAGCTGCTCTTCGTCGATGCCGGCGGCTCGGACGGCAAGGACGCCAAGGAGCTGGGCAGCGCCGAGCTCACCGGCTGCGGCAGCGTCGGCTTCGACCCCCAGGGCCGGCTGCTGGCCATCGTCGGCAAGCAGCTGGTGCGCTTCACGCTCACCGCGCGCCCGAGCGGCAGGACCATCCTGCCCGCGCCGCAGGTGGTGGTGAAGGACCTCGAGGATCCGCAGCAATTCACCTGCGACGACAACGGCGACCTCTACATCGCCGATCGCGGCGCGAGCCACCAGATCAAGGTCTTCGGCGCCGACGGCACGCCGCGTCGCACCATCGGCAGGGCCGGTGCGCCCAAGGCCGGCGCCTACGATCCCGGACACCTCAACAACCCCTGCGGCGTGGCCATCGACGGCCTGCGCCAGCTGTGGGTCGCCGAGGAGGACTTCCAGCCCAAGCGGGTCAGCGTATGGTCGCTCGACGGCAAGCTGCTGCGCGCCTTCTACGGCCCCTCGGGCTATGGCGGCGGCGGCACGCTCGATCCGCAGGACAAGACCCGCTTCACCCTCGGCGGCATGGTCTTCCGTGCCGACTGGAAGGCCGGCACCGACCAGCTCGAGACCGTGCTCTTCCGCAGTGAATCGCTCGCGGGCATCCCCTCGGGCGGGCAGGCCGACGGCATGCCCGAGATGCCGCACCAGGCCGGCGGCAGGCGCTGGTATTCCAACTGGCACAACAGCTCGCCGACCAACGGCGCGAGCCTGGTCGCGATCTGGCGCGAGCTGGGCGGCGTGGCGGTCGCCGCCGCCGGCCTGGGCGACGCGCAGAACTGGGCGCTGCTCAAGGACGAGCGCTTCCGCGCGCGCTGGCCGGTCGGGACCGATGCCAAGGGCGATCGCTGGCGCAACCGCGCGTTCTTCGTCTGGTCCGACGCCAACGGCGACGGCCAGGCCCAGCCGGAAGAGGTGACGATGACCGCGTCGTCCTCGGGCGGCGTGGTCATCCTGCCCGATCTGACCGCCGTGGTCACCCGCGTCGGCGGCAAGACCATGCGCTTCAAACCGCAGCTCAGCGGCGACCGCCTGGGCTACGACCTCGCCGCTGGCGAGGTGCTGGCCAGCGGGGTGGAGGATCCGCGCAGCAGCGGCGGCGACCAGGCCTGGCCGCTGCCCGACGGTTGGACGGTGCTCTCGCTCGGTGTCGCGCCGTATTCGCCGTATTCGCTGACCGGCGTGCTCAAGGGCGAGCCGCGCTGGACGTATCCCAACCTGTGGCCCGGCCTGCACGCCTCGCACGAGGCGCCGGTGCCGGAGTTCCCAGGCGAGCTGATCGGCGTCACCCGCCTGCTTGGCGGGCCGGTCACCCCGCGCGGCTCCGACGCCGGCCCGATCCTCGCCTTCAACGGCAACATGGGGCCGATGTTCCTGCTCACCGCCGACGGCCTGTTCGTCGCGACGCTGTTCAAGGATGTGCGCACCGGCAAGCCGTGGTCGATGCCGGTCGCCGAGCGCGGCATGCTGCTCAATGACGTGGCGCCGCACGACGAGAACTTCTGGCCGTCGATCACTCAGACCGCCGACGGCCTGGTCTACGTGCAGGACGGCGCGCGCAGCAGCCTGGTGCGCGTCGACAACCTGGAATCGCTGCGCCGTCTGCCGCCCACGCAGCTGGTGGTGAGCGAGGCCGACCTGGCCAAGGCGCGCGAAGTGCAGACGCGCAACGAGCTGGCGCGCCAGCAGGCGATGGGCAACGGCACGCTCAAGGTCGGCGTCGGTACCCAGAAGCTGGTGGTCGACGGCAAGCTCGACGACTGGCAGGGCGCCGAGTGGGCGACCGTCGACCTGCGCGGAACGGCGGCCAATTTCAACAGCGACAGCAAGCCCTACAGCGTGCACGCGGCGGCCGGCGTCGCTGGCGACCGTCTCCACCTCGTCTGGCGCACCACCGAGAAGGAACTGCTGCGCAACAGCGGCGAGAACGCGGTCGCGCCGTTCAAGACCGGCGGCTGCCTCGACCTGATGCTCGGCACCGATCCCGACGCCGATCCGAGGCGCACCGAGGCGGTGGCCGGCGATCTGCGCCTGCTGGTCACCCGGGTGAAGGACCAGACCCGCGCCATGCTCTACCGCGCGGTGGTGCCGGGCACGGCCAAGCCGGTGCCGTTCTCCTCACCCTCGCGCACCATCACCCTCGACCGTGTCGACGACATCAGCGCCCAGGTCGAGTTCGCGGCCAGCGACGGCGTCTTCGAAGTCGCGGTCCCGCTCGCGGTGCTGGCATGGCAGCCCAGACCCGGGACCACGGTGAAGGCCGACCTCGGCATCCTGCGCGGAGACGGCGCGAACACCCTGCAGCGCGTCTACTGGAGCAACAAGGGCACCGCCATCGTCAGCGACGTGCCGTCCGAGGCCCAGCTCACCCCCGCGCTGTGGGGCCGCTGGGAGATCGTCGCGCGCTAGTTCCGCCCATCCAGGCTGGCGATGAGCCGGACCGGATCACGGGGTGATCCGCGGCTGTCGCCCGTTCCGGCGAGGCGACGTCCATCACGACCACACCACCCAGCACGTGGCTCGAGCGCGCCGTCAGCGTCAGAGCGCGTCGCGCGAGCGGAACCCGCCCGCGAGGAACACGATGACTGCGATCAGCACGACCAGACCCAAGCCGCCGCTGCCGATGTAGGGGCCACCGAAGTAGAAGCCGCCACCTCCGAAGAGCAGGAGGAGGACGAGCAGCAGGAGGATGGGGTTCATGGCGGTGCTCCAGGGGACGATGGTCAAGAGCGGTGCCCGTGCCAAGGCGCCGTACCAAGGGGGTCCTCGCCGGGAGGGCGCTGTGCGACGCCGCAATCCCCTTGGCCCGGCAAGTGCTCTGAGCCGGCCATGTCTGATGTGACGCGTGGCACCGCCCCCCTGGGTGGTGCCCTGACCGATTTCGAGATCCTGCCTGCTGAACGCATTGGCGCCTATCGGCTCCTCGAGCGCCTCGGGCGGGGCGGCATGGGAGAGGTCTACCGCGCCGTCCACGAGGTGACCGAACGGGTGGTCGCGCTCAAGGTCGTGGATCTCGACGACCACCAGTTGCGCCACCACCTCGAACAGGTCACGCGCGAGGCCATGGCGATGGCCTCGCTGCGCGATGCCAACGTCGTCACCTGCTACAGCTTCGGCGAAGACGGCCGCAAGCTCTTCCTGGCTTTGGAGCTGATGGCCGGAGGCGATACCGCGCGCATGGTGCAGCAGCGCGGGCAGCCCTGCGCGGAAGCGGAGATCCGGACGTTCGCCAGAGCGTGCGCCAAGGGCCTGGCGGCGATCCACCGCATCGGTCTGGTGCACCGCGACATCAAGCCCTCGAACATCCTGCTCGATGCCGCCGGCAACGCCAAGCTCGGCGACTTCGGCCTGGCCTGCTTCCGCGAGGTCGACGGCAAGGAGCCGAGCCGCACCGAGGTCGGCACTCCGGCGTACATGCCCCCCGAGTCGATCACCGGCGTGTCCGCCCCTGACATCCGCGGGGACATCTATTCCCTGGGCGTGACCATGTACTACTGGGCGACGGGCGTCTCACCCTTCCGCGACGTCAACGGATACTCCGCCATGCAGCGGGTGATCTCCGGGGGATCGCCACCGATCCACGCGTTCAATGCGGGGATCTCGGACGACCTCATCGCCATCATCGCGCGGATGATGCAGCCGGACCGTGAGCACCGCTTCCAGGATCCTCAGGCCCTGCTCGCTGCGCTCGAGGGCAAGGAGCCCACTCCCCCGCTGGTGCCGTTGCCCGCCACGCCGCGCAAGGAGGCGCTCCCCACCCACCCCCGCGCGTCAACCAGCAGGCTCTTGATCTGGGCGGGGATGGCGGTGGTGGTCATGGCGCTCGCCGTGTTCTCGCTGCGCTCTGCGCCGGCCGCAACCGGGAGCACGGTGCCCGCCTTTGGCCTTCCCGCCAGCGCTGGCGGTCCTGCGGCGAGCGCTCTCGCAGGCGGCTACCGGTTGCCCTGGGTCGGCGACGGCCTGGTCCACTTCCATGAGAACGGCGCGGTCAGCTACACCCAGGCGGGGCAGGTGATCCATCTCGCCGAGGAGGGCTGGCTGGACGGCGAGGCGGCGCCCGCCCTCACCGGACTGCTGGCCAGCACGGGCGATTTCTCCGTCGAGCTGGCGCTGCGCCCGGGCAACCTCAGCCAGGAGGGACCGGCGCGGATCTTCTCCATCGGGTTGACGCCGCGGGCCGCCGACCTGATGATCGGCCAGTCCGGCTCGCGCATCGAGGTGCGGGTGCGCACCAGCGCCACCAACCCCGATGGCACCAGGCCCAACCTGATCAGCGACGATGGCGTGCTGGACGCGGCCTGGCACCACCTGGTCTTCGTCCGCGCGGGCACCCATCATGCGCTGTTCGTCGACGGCACGCTGCGCATGGAATGCGACGTCCCCGGCGACCTGAGCACCTGGAACCCGGACTTTCCGCTGTGCGTCGGCAACGACCATCGCGGTGGCTTCCCCTGGGCCGGCAGCGTCGAGCGGCTCATCCTGGGCGGCCGGGCATGGAGCGCGGAGGAGATCCAGGCCCGCTACGCCGGCTGGCAGCACACCATGATCCGCGTTCAGGCACGGTGAGCGCTTGGTCTTGAAGCCGGCACGGTGCCGGAGGAGCTGACCATGCTAGAGATCTGCGCAGATGCCGACGCCGCCCTGATGATTCTCGCTGAAAAGCGCGGTCTGCTGACCCATGCCCAGATCGCGCAGGTGACGCGCACACGCGGACGGCGCTCGGCCGCCGTCGCCCTGGTCCAGGATGGCATCCTGGATGTCCAGGCGGTCCGTGCACTTCGCACGGCGGTGCGCAAGCACTCCATCGATCATGCAATAGACGGCTATGAACTGCAGGGCAAGCTCGGCAGCGGGGGCATGTCCGAGGTCTTCAAGGCCATCGACCTGGTCTCGCGCAAGCCGGTGGCGATCAAGGTGGTCGCGCCCCGCCGCCCGGGTGATGGTTTGTTCCTCGAGCGCTTCCAGCGCGAGGCGCGCGCGGCGTCTGCGGTCGACCACCCCAACGTCATCGCCTGCTACGGGACCGGACAGACCCATGGCAAGGCCTACATGGTGCTCGAGTACATGCCCGGCGGCGACCTCGAGGGCCTGGTCGAACGGGCGCAGGGCCGCCTCGACGAGTCCCACGCGCTGCGCATCGCCAGGGATTGCGTGCGCGGTCTGGAGGCGGTGCACGCCCACGGCCTGGTGCACCGCGACGTGAAGCCCTCGAACGTCCTGCTGGCCGCCGACGGCACCGCGAAGCTCGGCGACCTCGGTCTGGCCAAGAGCACGGCACCGGACGACCAGCTCACCATGCCGGGCATGCGCGTGGGCAGCCCCGGCTACGTCTCGCCCGAGCAGGCCAGCGGCGCGAGCGAGACCGACATCCGCAGCGACATCTTCAGCCTGGGCGCGACCCTGCACCACCTGTTCTCGGGCCGCAGCCCCTTCAGCGGCGGCACCCCGCTCGAGATCATCATCAACACCATCCGCCTCGACGCTCCGCCGCTGAGCCTGACCGCACCCTGGGTCTCGCCGCGCATCTCGGCGGTGGTCGCCAAATGCCTGGCGCGCCGCCCGCAGGACCGCTACCAGGAACCTGGCGAACTGGCGGAGGCGCTGCGTGAGATCCAGGAGGGCGTGCCGCTCCACACCGCAGTCCGGCGCGTCCGCCGCACCACCGCGACCAGGGTCACGGCGTGGGGGATGCTCATGCGCCGGCTGCTGTCCGGCATCGGTCTGCGCCACGCGGGCTGAACGGCCTCAGCGGATCACCACCCGCACCACGTTGCCCGGGATCAGGTCCGGCTTGGGGACGTCCAGGTCGATGCGCACATAGACGGCGCTGGGATCGGTGATGCGGTCGCGCAGCGACGGATGCACCTTGTACTGGATGCCGCCGCCGGCCGTGATGCGACCCGGGATGCCGTGCACGCCGGTGGTCGGGTAGACCGTGACCTGGGCCTTGAGGTGCAGGTCGCGGGCGCGCTCGGGCGGGACGAAGGCGTTGATCCACAGCTTGCCGGTGCCCGACACCGACATCAGTTCAGCGTCCTTGGGGACGTTGCTGCCATCGGTGACGAAGACCTCGGTGACCACGCCGTCGGCGAGCGCCCGGACCTCGGTCGGTCCGGCGAGCTTGCGCAGGTTGGCGACCCGCGCATCCAGCCCGGCGATGCGCGAGCGGATGTTGTCCAGGCCGCGCTCGCGGATGCGCTGCAGCTCGACGCGCGCTTGCGCGTACAGCTTGGTCAAGGTGTCCACGTAGCCCTTGCCGACCTCGACAGCGGCCTTGTCCGCATCCTCCTCACGAGACTGGCGGGCGTTCTCCGCCTCCTGAGCTGCGAGCGCGCCGGCGAGCTGGGCCTTGGCGTCATCGCGCTCGTAGCGGGACAGGCGTTCGGCTTTCTGCGCCTCCTCCTCCTCGGCGGGCAGCGCCGCGCCCTGCGCCAGCAGCGCCTGTACCGCGGCGAGGCGCTTGCCGCGCTCCTCGACCAGGCCATCGCGGAACGCGACCTGCCTGGCCAGGCGCTCGATCTCCTGCTTCTGCCGGGCCGCGGTGGTCTCGCGCTCGCGGGTGGTGCCCTCGGCGTGCCGCAGGAGTTCGTTCAGGCGGCTGCGCGCGCCCTCGAGATCGCGCATCTCGACCGCCGGGTCGTCGAAGGCGGCCTGCTTCTGCTCGACCATGGTCTCGAGGATGCCGCGCTGCTGCACCAGGTTCTCCTGCGCCTCCTTCAGCTCGGTCTGCGCGTCGTCGGAGACCAGCACGCACAGCACGGTGTCGGCCGCCACGCGGTCGCCGGGCTCGGCGTGCACGCTCACCACGCGCGAGCGGACCGGGGCGTGGAACACCTCGACGCCGGTGGCGACCACGCCGTAGCTGTAGATGTTCTCGCGATCGTAGAGCCACCACGCCAGCGCCGCGACGATCGCCAGGGCGAGGGCGCCGAGCAGGATCCTGCCCATCGGCAGCGGGTGCGGGCGCGCCGCCTTCATCGCCGTCTGTTCGGGGGAAACCGGCGCCTGCTGCCTGGCGTTGGGAGCGAAGGTGAGCTTCATGGCTGATTCCCCGGGAGGTGCGGCGGCGATGCGGGCTGGGACGGTGATGCGGGCTGGGCGGGCGATGGCGGTGCGGGCATCACGGCGGTGAGATCGTGCAGGGCGGTGCGGTGGGTGGGTGCCGCTCCGCCCGCCAGCGCGGCCAGGCTCTGGCGCAGCGTGTCGAGCCGTGTCGGCGCGAGCCCGCGCAGCGTCTCGTCCGCGGGCGAGCCGGAGCCCAGCTCGATGCCGAACTCGAGCTCCTTGGGCCAGGCGGCGAGCGCTTCCCTGGCGAGCGCGACGACGCGCTCCGGATCCGCGCTGTAGCACAGCGCGGTGGCGCCATCCGTGGTGGCGGCGATGGCCGTCAGCAGCTCGCGCTGCTCGACGCGGAAGAATTGCGCCGGGCAGTCCACCCACAGCGCCGCCGGCTGTTCCGTGCGCGCCGCGCGCAGCAGTTCGAGATAGCGGTTGGTGAGCGCCAGGCGGCGCTCACCACCAGCGGCCCAACCCGGGTCCGCCTGCGGCTCCAAATCCAGTTTCAGACCCTGGAAGCGGTGCGCGGCGTGCTCCTGGAAGGCGGCCAGGCGCCGGCATGCGGGGGCGAGGCCATCGGCGCCCTGCAGCCACTCCGGTTCGCCGAGCAGCGCCCACACCGCCACTCCGGAATTGCCGGCGCTCGCGATGAACGCCTCGATGGCGGACGCGGACTCGCCCTCGAGGACGGTGCCCGCGGCGCCGATGTAGAGGTAGATGCGGTCGATGCGCGCGGACGTGGCGGTGGCGAGCGCCGCCGCCCCATGGTCCGCGAGGATCACGTCGCGGTGCCAGGCCCACGTCGACGCCGGTGCGGTGGTCCCTGCGGCGAGGACCACGGCATCACCGCCGGGCGGTGTCACGCCGGCGCCTGGGGCAGCGGCCGCGGGCGCAGCTGGTTCGCTCATGCCCTGCGCGAGCATGGCGGCGAGCCCCTGGGCCTGGCTGATGCGGATGTAGCGCTCGGCGACCAGCTGCCAGGTGTCCGCCTGCGCGCGTTCCGCCAGCAGCGCCGTGCGCTCGATCTCGATCAGGCCGGTCGCGGTGAGCGGAGCGTCACCACCGCCCTGGGCACGTTCGGCGCGCAGGTGCGCCACGCGCAGCGTCTCGCGCGCCGCGCGCAGGCCCGCGCGTCCCGCCTCCAGCTCGCCGCGCGCCTGGTGATAGGCGGCCCAGGCCTCGGCGAGATCATGGCGGATGACCAGGGCCGCAGCCTCCTCGCCAGCGCGCAGGGCCTCCTGGAGGCGCTCCTGGTAGGCGCGGTCGAGATCGCGGTCCTTGAACCACCCGAGCGGCAGATTGCCGGTCAGGCCCAGGCTGGTGAAGTCGTCGACCGGGTCGCTGCCGTTGCGCGCCGAGTAGGCGTAGCCGGCGCTGACCGCGACCGTGGGCCGATAGCGCGAGCCGGCCTGGGACGAGAAGAACGCCTCGCGCAGCGCCGCGTGCGCGGCGCTCATGGCCGGATGGTTGAGCAGCGCGACCCGCAGCAGGTCGGGGTATTCATCGACCGGCAATTCCCAGGACGCCGGCGCGCCCGGCTCGGTGGGGGTGCCCGCGGCGAGCCCGCATAGACCGAGGAGGCGCTCGAGCAGGATCCGCTGCCAGCGCTCATCGCTGGCCACATCGCCCCGGCGCTTGACGCGCTCCTGCTCCAGGACCAGGTCCTGCTCCAGGCCAGAACGGCCGGCCTTGCGTTGCTGGTCGAGCACGCCGGCCGCGCGTTCCGCCAGCGCCGCGAGCTCGCGGTCGTGGTCCAGGCGCTGCCGGTACGCCTGCCATGCGACGAAGGCCAGCGCCGCGTCCGCCTGCTGGCGGTTGACCTCTTCGGCCAGCGCGTCGCGGGCGATGCTCGCGCGCACCACCCCCGCTTCGCTCAGCGCGTGGTTGCGATCCCACTCGAAGAGCGGTTGCGTGACCCCGAGCACCCCGCGCAGCACGTTCTGGGCGAGGTAGTCGCCGGAGAAGGTGGTGGGATTGGTGAAGATCCCCACCGCGGGCGTGTAGAAGGCGCCCAGATTGAGCGTCGGCAGGTTCGCCAGGCGCAGCTGCCGCGCCTCGATGAGCGCCGCGGCGAGCAGGGCGCGGCGGCGCAGCACCGCTGGATTGCGCGCCTCCACCAGGGCGGCCACGTCCTTCAGCTCCAGGTGCGGTGGGATCTCGATCAGGCGGGGTCGCAGGTGGCCATCGACCGTGGCGAAGGCGATGCCGGTCTGCGGGCCAGCCGCGACGGCGCCCTGGGCATCCTCCTTCCAAGCGATGGGCGCAGCCCCGTCCAGGCCGCAGTGGAAGAGCTGGAAGCTGCCGACCGGATCGGCCGCGAAGACCACGCCGCTGCTGTCCGCGCGCAGGCTGCGCACCTCGTACGCCTGGCCCGGTAGCAGCGCGTGCGGCGCCCGGCCATCGGCATCCATGGCCATCAGCTGATGGCGCGCGCCGTCGCCCAGGTGCAGCCACGCCACCGTGCCGCCGCCGACGGCGACGGGCAGCGCGTTGCCGCCGTCGCTGGTCAGCCGCGCGCTGCCGGCACTGCCGACCTGCCCCTGGTCCACAGCGAAGTCGAAGCGGAACACGTCGAGCGCGCCATCGCCCAGGGACAACGACTTGCCGACCAGCAGGCTGCGGAAGATGCGGCATTGCGGGCCCGCCACTGCGCTGAAGCGGAAGGTGCGCGGATCGAGCAGCCAGGGTCCGCCCGCGCCGGGCTGCGTGCGGATGGCGAAGATCGCGACGTCCTCGCGCCCGACGTCCTCCGCGCCCGGTTCGCGCGGCAGGGGGTCGGCGCCGGACGGCTCAAGGCGGAAGCCCACCATGCGGATGCCGTCGCGGCCGAGATCATCGACCAGGCGCTGATCGCCGCTGGCCAGGGCCGCGGAGCCGACCACATGCGGGCTACCCGCGCCGAGGACGGGGCCTACGCCTTGATCTACAGCGCCACCGGCGCGCCCATCACCGTGAACATGCCCCTGCTCTCTGGTCAGACGGTTACGGCCTGGTGGTACGATCCGCGTACTGGCGCGGCCACGCGGATCGGCACGGCGCCCACCACGGGGACCCAGACGTTTGCCCCACCGTCCAGCGGGCGGGGCAACGATTGGGTGCTGGCGCTGGACGACGATGCGTGTGGCTTCCCCCCGCCTGGCTCGGCGGTGTGGCCATGAACAATCGGGAGGCCGGACCCCCTGGGGGTGTGGCCCCCGAC
>JACDGQ010000587.1 GCA_013821615.1 Planctomycetota bacterium | reverse complement strand
ACCTCGACCAGCAACCGGGTCCGCGGACTGAGCGACACCTCCGCCGCACTCAGGTACGCATCCAGGTACCGCTCCAGCTTGCGCCGCCCCTGGGGCACGGTGATGCCTCGCTCCAGCAGCACGGCACGCAGTTGATTGATCAGCGCCGTGCGTTCGCCCACCAACCGGTCCCGTGCACGGTGCAGCGTCTGCATGTCGAGCTGCGCCTCGCTCTTCAGCTCCACGAAGCGCATCGTCGGCCGGGTCGCAGCCTCCGCGATCGCCTCGGCATCCCGCTCGTCGTTCTTCTGCGCCTTCACGTAGGGGCGCACATACTCGGGCGACATCAGCCGGACCTGGTGCCCTTGGTCGCGGAGCAGGCGGCCGAGATGATGGGCGCCGCAGCAGGCTTCCATCGCCACAACACAGGACGACAACCCGGCCGCGAGCTTGACCACGCCGTCCCGGTGCAGCCGCCGACGCAGAACGACACGCCCGGACGCATCCAATCCAACGACGCTGCAGCTGTTCTTGCCCAGGTCGATCCCCATTACCGCGATCTGCATCGCATACGCCTCCTCTTCCCTCCGGTTGCCCTGCCAGCTTAGCGCCGCAGGAAGGAGGGGCGGGCCATCCCATAAAGTGCCGACACCGCTTCGAAATGCGCCAGCGGGCTAAGCTATGTGGTGTAGGAGCGCCAGTGCCCGGCGCTCCCGAGCGGATCCAGGCCGCTGTGGGTCAGGTCGCCGTGAAGGTGGGCACGCCGACCGGGAGAGCATCGCCGAGCCGAGGTCTGCGGAGCGGCCCCACTTGGGCCGCAGCGAACAGGTAGACGGTCGCTGTGACTTCGTCTAAGAGTCTTCTCTGATTGGGGTTGTCGGGGTCAAGCTGTTTCCTTCTGGGTGTGAGCGTATGTCAGTCGCGGCCATAGCCTCGTGGCGGCTCAATGTCAGTCAGGGCTGCCAGGTCAAGGTCGGCGATCGCTTCGAGCGCTTGGGCTGTGGTGCTGTCGCGCAGGCTGTCGGGGAGCGCCGCAAGCCAGTCGGCGTAGTCAGCCTGTAGGGCAAGCAACTTGGCCACGGCGTCGCGCCAGCGCTGTGGGCGGCTCCGGCGATCTGTTGTACGGCGCGTTCGGGCGACGGTCGGGGACGGCGGCGCCAGCTGACGGGCGCGGTGGCGGGCTTGCCGCTCGGCATTGCTGAGCGCGTGCTCGCCCTCTGGTCGGCGGCCTCTCGGCATGGCCCGGATCTGCGTTACGTAACGCAGAACAGTGGGATCGTCGCGCCCGTGGGTCACTCGCTTCTCTTCGCGGTCGGCGCGAGGCCGCCGCATGATGAGGTCAGGAGGGCGAGGCGTCTCAATCTGTCCCGCGACCTGGAGGCGCTGCCGCTATCCGGTTCCGGACTCTCAACGAGATCACCTCGCCCATCGTCCCCACAGGAACGACGCGGCTCCGCCCTCGTCAGGCGGAAACTGGTATGCCTCGTGTCATGCTGCCGCTGCGGCCTGCTTCCCCCAGCGGAACTCGCTGCCGTCGGCCCACATGCGATGCAGGATTACCGCCAGCTTGCGAGCAACCGCCACCCGTGCCCGCGCCATGCCCCGGCGCTTAGCGACGGCCATGCCCCACGCCCGCAAAGTCGACCATTTGCTGCTGCGGATCAGCAGCGAATGAGCCGCCTCGTACAGCGCCGTTCGGGCCAGCTCGTCACCGCAGCGGCTAATGCCGCCCTGGACGTCAGTCTCGCCGGATTGGTAACGCCGCGGCGTGAGACCGAGATGAGCGCCGACATCGCGCGACCGCCGGAAGCGGTTTGGCTGGTCGATTGTGGCGCGGAACGCCAGCGCGGTCAGCGGGCCGACGCCGGGCACCGTCATCAGATGCCGGCATGTCGGCTCGAGCTTCACCTCGTCAAGCACGCGCTTGGTCAGCCGCTCGACCTCGCGCGTCATGGCCTCGATAACGCTCAGCAGCGACTCTGCCAGGTTTGCCAAGACCGGATCGTCAGCCGCCAGGTCGCGTACGCGGGCCGGGAAGTCCTTGCGGCTCGGCGTGCCGACTTTCAGCCCAACCTCGCGCAGCAGCGCACGGATGCCGTTCTCAACGTCGCGACGCTTGTTGAGCACCATCCGCCGCGCCGTCAGCAGCGCCCGCCAGGAACGGCAACGCGGGCTCTTCACATGCACCGCGCGATACCAGCCGGTGCGCATGATCTGCGCGATCCCGCGTGCGTCGTTGCGGTCGGTCTTATTCGGCATCGCGCTCATCGCCGCCTTGGCCTGGCGCGCCTCGATGCAGATCGCCGGCAGGCCCGCCTCGGTCAGCCCTGCATGCAACCACGCCGTCAGGGAGCAGGCCTCGAGGCCGATCCGCTCCATCTTCATCCCGCATGCCCCAAAGAATGCGACCAGCACCTCCGGCTCGCTGCACACCCGCGCCTCGCGCACGATCTGTCCCGCATCATCGACGATGCAGATCGCGGTCTCTTCCAAAGACACGTCCAACCCGGCAAAGTAACCCATGGCTGCTCCTCCTCGATGCTTGTGGCCGATCCATACCGGACCACGTTCCATCATCCTGAGAGGAGCAGCAGTCACCGGATCACCGGGGAGAGACCCCAATCACCCCATCTGTCCGGAAGGTTCATGCGGGATTGCAAAGTTTTCTCAGCATCAGTCGGATTGACGCCAGGCGAAGGAACGCGAGCGCGTTGCGGCTGTGGTTCTCCCAATCCTTGGCAAGCCGACGGCAGCGGTTGAGCCAAGCAATCGTGCGCTCGACCAGCCAACGCTTGGGCAGAACCACGAACCGGGCCACGTCGCACCGCTTGACGATCTCGACCTCGAGCTGCCCCATCGCTCGCGTCACCGCCTCCTGGAAGCGCGGCCCCTGGTATCCGGCGTCGGCGTACAGC
>JACDGQ010000033.1 GCA_013821615.1 Planctomycetota bacterium | reverse complement strand
GCTCGGGCGCGGGCCGCGGCGCGGTGGCCGGGGCGGCGGCGGCGGCGGCGGGAGCAGGTGCGTCAGACATGGTGATTCCGGAAAGAAGGGATTGAGAGGGAGGACTTACCGCAGAGGCGCAGCGGTGGAAGGCAGGAGGCCGCAGAGGACGGCGCGTTGGGCCATCATATCGCTTCGCGGGCACAGCACTCGACACGATGACGACCAGCCCGGCTTCTCGAATCTGCGGCCTCCAGCTTTCCTCCCTCTGCGTCTCTGCGGTAGATCGGTCACGGGGACCTTGACGTGGGCTTGCGGCGGCGGGCTCAGCGCAGCTCCTCGTCGAGGCTGCGCGCGACTTCCATGAAGATCGCCTGGGCGCTGCCGCGCAGGGTCGGCACAGGGGTGCCCAGCGCATCGGCGTGGAAGGAGAAGCGCGGCGGGGCCTTGCGCGCGAGCGCGAGCAGCGCGTCGAGACCGGTGACGGCGCCGTAGCTGGCGTGGACCGGATTGCCATTGACGATCCACACCGAGGCCTGGGCGCGGTCGTCGACCAGGTCGAGGCGGCCGCTCTTGCCGGTGAGCTGGAAGTACTGGAGCAGCTCCATGACGCCGCCGGTCACCACCCCGGAGAAGGTCGCGCTGGCCGCGGCCAGCTCGTTGAAGTTGATGCCCGGGCCCATGGTCTCGATGTTCGAGATCTGCGGCGCCTGGTTGCCCAGCGAGGCCGGATCGGCGCCGGGCGGCAGCAGGTGCAGGCGGAACACCTGGCCGCCGATCTGCACCTGGTCGCCGTCGCCCAGGCGCACCGTGTCGGCGATGCGGATGTTGTTGACCAGCACGCCGTTGCGGCTCTTGAGGTCGACGAGCTGCCAGAAACCGTCCGCGTGCCAGCGGACCTCGGCGTGGCGGCGCGAAGCGAGGGCGTCCTGGACGAGGATGTCGACGCCTTCCTCGCGGCCGAAGCAGTAGGCGCGGCCCGTCTTCAAGCGATAGGAACGCCGCGCCGCGGACACCAGGTAGTAATCGACGTTCATGGCCTGGACGGAACCTTGTCGCGGCCGCGGCTGCCCGCAAGCGGCCCGCGCTCCGTCCGGGTCACGACCCAGCTGGCGTGGAGCCGGCGGCCGCGCCCGTCGAGGTCGCTCGGCGCCGGTCGCGCAGGCGCTTGGCGAGGTAGGCGACGACCGCCAGATTGAGCAGCAGGACCACCACCGGCGTCGGGCCGGGATGGTGGCAGATCTCGAAAATCTCGACCGGAATGAGCAGGGACGAGCCGACCAGCGTCAGCCACTCCGCCCACGCCCGGTCGAACCACAGGCCAATGCCCTCGACGAGGTAGAGCGTGGCATAGCAGAAGCTGGCGATGCCGATCAGGCGGAGTTGATGGGGGTCGGCATTGGAGACCGTGGCGATCGCCTTGCGGAAGAGGTGCCCATTCGGGTCGAAGTGGATCCAGGCCAGCCAGCCTTCGAGGGTGGCCTGGACATCATGCTTGGCCAGGAACGCGATGGCGATGCCCGCCCCCAGGAAGAGCAGGGCCTTGCCGAGCTTGGCCACGGCGATCAGGCGCAGGACCGTGGGCGGGTGCCGCGGCTGGGGAGCCTCGGCCTGCACCACGGTCGGATCGGGATGGGTGGTCATCGCGGGCAGCCTGAGGGCGGGGACGCCGGTTGCGGGAATTCCTGACCGCTCAGGGCGTCTCGGGTGCGGGCGGCGTGGGCACGGTCGCATCGCCACCCACCGCCACGTCCTCCTTCGGACAGCGCGCCACGCCGGTGAGGATGTCGCCGTCGTCGAGGTTGATGATCTTGACCCCCTGCGCGGCACGCCCGGTGGTGCGGATCTCGTCGACGCTGGTGCGCACCACGGTGCCGCCGCGGCTCATCAGCATCAGCTCGTCGCCGGGGGCGACCGACAGCGACACCACCACCGGGCCGTTGCGCTCGCTGGTGTCGATGTTGATGACGCCCTTGCCGCCGCGGCGGGTCAGGCGGTACTCGTCGAAGGGCGTGCGCTTGCCGAAGCCGGAGCGGCAGATGGTCAGGACCTCGGTGCCGGGATCCAGGCGCAGCAGGCTGACCACGCGCGCGCCGCTGCCCAGCTCGATGCCGGTGACGCCGCTGGTGTCGCGGCCCATCGGCCGGCAGTCGGCTTCGTTGAAGCGGCAGGCCTGGCCGTCGTCGCTGGCAATCAGGATCTCGTCGTTGCCCGAGGTGATGACCACGTCGACCAGCGCGTCGTCGTCGGCGAGCTTGATGCCCTTGATGCCGCCGGCGCGCGGGTTGCCGTAGGCGGCGAGCGCGGTCTTCTTGACCTGGCCGAGCGCGGTGGCCATGAGCAGGAACTGGTCCTCGCGGAACTCGCGCACCGGGATGACCTCGCTGATGCGCTCATTGGCTTCCAGACTGAGGACGTTGACCAGCGCGCGGCCGCGCGCGGTGCGCGTCGCCTCGGGGATGTCGTAGACCTTCAGCCAGTAGACCTTGCCGAGGTTGGTGAAGCACAGCAGGTACTGGTGGCAGGTGGCGGTGAACATCTGCGCCACGAAGTCCTCGCCATCCTTGAGCGACCCGCCGCTGACGCCCTTGCCGCCGCGCTTCTGCAGGCGGAAGGTGTCGACGGTCAGGCGCTTGATGTAGCCGCTGTTGGTGATGGTCACCACGCAGGGATCGTCCTCGATGAGGTCCTCCATGTTGAACTCGCCGGCGGCGGCGACGATCACGGTGCGGCGCTCGTCGCCGTACTTCTCCATCATTTCGTTGAGGTCGGCCTTGATGATCGCGTACTGGCGCTCGTCGCGGGCGAGGATGTCCTTGTAGTCGGTGATGGCCGCGACCAGGTCGTCGTGCTCGGTCTGCAGCTTGTCGCGCTCGAGCCCGGTCAGGCGGCGCAGCTGCATGTCGAGGATGGCCTGGGCTTGGCGGTCGCTGAAGCCGAACTCGCCGATCAGCCCGGCCTTGGCCACGTCGGTGCTCGCCGCGGCGCGGATCACGCGGATGATCTCGTCGATGATGTCGATGGCCTTGAGCAGGCCCTCGACGATGTGCAGGCGCGCCTCGTCGCGCGCGAGCAGGAAGCGCGTCTTGCGGACGATCACGTCCTTGCGGTGCTCGACATAGGCCAGGCACATGCGCTTGAGCGACACCGTGCGCGGCCGCCCGCCGTCGAGCGCGATCATGTTGATCGCGAAGTTGTACTGGAGGTTGGTGTGCTCCCACAGCTGGTTGATGACCAGGTCGGGGTCAGCGTCGCGCTTGAGCTCGAGCACCAGGCGCACGCCGTCGCCGACCGCGCCGCCGGTCATCTCGGCGACGCCTTTCAGCTTCTCTTCGCGGTCCGCGGCGACGATCGACTCCTGGATGGTCGCGAGCTTGATGCCGTAGGGGATCTCCGTGACCACCAGGCACTGCTTGCCGCGCACCTCCTCCTGGTGGATCTTGGCGCGCATCACCACGCGGCCGCGGCCGAATTCGTACGCTTCGCGGATGCCGGCGGTGCCGCAGATGGTCGCGCCGGTGGGGAAGTCGGGGGCCTTGATGAAACGCATCAGGTCGCCGACCGTGCAGGCCGGGTTCTCGATGGCGTGGATGATCGCCTGGCAGACCTCGGTGAGGTTGTGCGGCGGGATGTTGGTGGCCATGCCGACGGCGATGCCGGAGCTGCCGTTGACCAGCAGGTTGGGCAGCTTGGCGGGCAGGACGGTGGGTTCCTGGCGCTGGCCGTCGAAGTTGTCGCGGTGGTCGACGGTGTCGTACTGGATGTCCTCCATCATCTCGGCGCACACCCGCGACATGCGCGCCTCGGTGTAGCGGTAGGCGGCGGCGGAATCGCCGTCGATCGAGCCGAAGTTGCCCTGGCCGTCGACCAGCTCGTAGCGCAGCGAGAAATCCTGGGCCATGCGCACCATGGCGTCGTAGACCGAGGTATCGCCGTGCGGGTGGTAGTTGCCCAGGCAATGGCCGACGATCTTCGCCGACTTCTGGTACTTGGCGGTGGCGGTCAGGTTGAGGTCGCGCATCGACTGCAGGATGCGCCGGTGCACCGGCTTGAGGCCGTCACGCAGATCGGGGAGGGCGCGGTCGACCAGCACGCTCATCGCGTAGGTCAGGTAGCTCTCCTTCATCTCCTCCTCGATCAGGAGGTGATGGATTCCGGCTTCGTTCTCTGAGGGCATGGGGGCTCCGCGCGATGATCGGGGAACTGTAGCCCACGCCCCACGGGTTCAAGACATCCCCGGGCGACCGGGGTGGGGGTCCGGGCGGGCCTGGGAAGGGGTTGCAGAGGTCCCCGACCACCCGGAAACGTCCGGCCATGCGACGGGTGGGCGGCGGGTCGCTGCTGGCGCTCCGCGGCCGCATTCAGCCTGGATCTCCTCGGGACTGGCCCCGCAGCGCCACAGGGCCGCGCTGGCCGCCGCCTCCGTGGGGCGGCGGATATCCAGACGGCAGGCCGCGCTGGCGCGTTGGACCCCCACACCGTCGCCATGCGTCAGCACCGGCAGCCCGGTGCCATCCTGGTGCAGCACCGACCTGTTCGACAATCCAACATTGCGGCTGCGCACCGCGCACGAACCATGAAGGGGTCGCTTCCGGTCCGCTTCGCGACAACTGTATCTTCAGGATCCCATGGCCATCGCAGGTGCGCGTTTGCCGTTCCCCCTGCCCAGCCGCGTCGCGCTGCTGGAGCGGACGGTCAGCATGTGCCATCCGCCCTATGCCGAGCAGGTCACGCTCACGCGCCCGGACGAAGCCCAGCGTCACGCCATCGCGAAGATCACCAGCGTGCGCACCGGTCCCGCCCATGCGCAGCGCCTGCGCCTCCCCGAAGGGCACGGCCTGCTGCTCTTCCATGGCGACGTCTCCAGCCCACGCCCCGCGGAACTGCTCCTGGTCGGCCCCTGCACCTACGTCACCACCCACCCTGCTGCGGACGCGCACGAGTTCGTCGCCCTGCGTCTGCAGCCGGGCATGCTGCACGCCCTCGCCGGCCGCCCCGCCCATGAGCTGGCCGACCGCAAGCTGGAGGCGACGGCGCTGCTCGGCAGCTGGCTCCGCGACCGCCTGATGGACGCCCCCGGCCCGCTCGAGCGCCATGCCCTGCTCGAAGGGCTGGTGACCGCCCGGCTGCGCACGCTCAGTGGACGGGACCTGGTCTGCGTCGCCGCCTGCGACCTGATCGAACGCAGCGGGGGGCGGCTCAGCGGCAAGGAGCTCGGGCGGGCGACGGGTTATAGCGCCCGCCACCTGCGCGACCTGTTTCTGCAGCACCTCGGCCTGCCACCCAAGGTGTTTGCGCGCATCGTGCGCTTCCGCGCCGTGCTCGCCGCGCTGGGCACGGAGCCGCGGCCAAGCTGGGCGGCCCTGGCCATCCAGCACGGCTACTGCGACCAGTCGCACCTCATCAACGCCTTCATCGGCTTCACCGGCCGTACCCCCCAGGCCTTCCTCGCCGATCCCCACCTCGTCGGGGCGCTCGCCTGGGACGGCGCCGTACGCCCGGCTGCGAAGCCGCTGCCGCTGACGAGGGGATGATGGGTGCCCCGGCGCGCGCGCGCCTGCGTCAGCGCCGCCGCACCCTGGCGGACGGCCGGGTGGGTGACGTCGGACAGCTGGGCCGGGTGCTGTCCAGCGCTACCCGCTGACTTCCGATTTCTCCAATTCTTTCCCGGCTGCGACCCTATGCAGTAGCGGCCGTGAAACCCACCCCAGGCGCGATCTGACCATGCCCCGCCCACTGGCCCACCAGACCGCACGCCGCTGCCGGCGGCTGCACTTCGGCCTCGCCTGCTGCACCCTCGCCGGTTCCGGCGTGCTGGCCCCGCTGCTGGCGGTCGACCTGACCGCCATCCCCTTCGGTGGCAGCCCGGTGCCGATCGGCGCCGGCGCCCGCGCCCTGGGCATGGGCGGAGCGTTCACCGCGGTCGCCGATGACGCCACGGCCAACACCTGGAACCCGGCGGGCATGGCCCAGCTCGAACGGCCGGAGCTCGCGATCAATGGCGGCTACTACGGGCGGTCCACCGCCATCCAGGGCGGCGGCGCCGGCTCCAAGGAGAACGACCTCGCCCTCGACCACGTCAGCGCCGTGCTGCCCTTCTTCCTGTTCGGCTTCCAACAGAGCGTCGGCGTGGCCTGGCAACGCCAGTTCGACTTCACCCGCCGCTTGGACTTCAGCGCTGCCGGCACCAGCGGCACCACCGTCATCAACCAGTCCAGCAGCGACAATCGCAACCGCCAGACTGGGTCGTGGTCGAATCTGTCGCTGAGCTACGGTGCGGAGGTCGCGCCGGGGTTCTCGGTGGGTGCGACCTTCGGCGTGTGGGCCGACTCCGTGACCGGGGCCAGCAGCTTCCGCCGCCACGCCGACGGCACCCTCACCCAGAGCAGCTTCACCCTCGGCCCGCCCGAGGCGCTGATCTCCGACGTGCAGGTCACCAGCGCCCTCGACCAGCGCGTGAGCGTGCGCAGCGGCTACAACATCATCGTCGGCACGCTGTGGCAGGCGACGCCGGCGCTGACCCTGGCTGCGACCTTCAAGCCGCGCTACCGGTTGGACCTGGACCTGACCCGGGACAGCTCGTTGGTGGCGGTCGACCGCACCAGCGGCGCCATCCTCCAGGACGACGAGGTCCACGACCACCGCCAGGCGGCCTTCACCTACCCGAGCAGCGCGACCGTCGGCATGGCCTGGCGCCAGCACGACCGCCGCACCTTCACCCTCGACGTGACCTGGACCCGCTGGCGCGAGATGCGGACCGACGACGGCGGAGTGATCACCAGCCCGGTCAACCCGTTCATCGCCCCCGGCGACGTCCCGGACGGCTTCGCGGTGCGCACGGGCTTCGAGCAGATCCTCTTCACCGATGCGCTGACCGTGGTGGTGCCGCGCTGCGGGCTGCTCTTCGAGGAGCTCGCCGGCGTGACCGCGGCGCCGGACGCCGGCCATCCCGAGCAGGTCAGCGCCAAGCTCGACCGCTGGTTCGGCGCCACCGCCGGACTGAGCATCTTCCGGCGCGCCATCCTCTTCGATTTCGCGGGCCAGGTCCGCTACGGCCACGGCGTGGGAGCGAGCGTCGACGCGCCGGCCGAACAGGTGGCGGATGTCACCACCTGGACGGTCCGTGGCGGGATCACCTACCATTTCTGAACCACGCCTGGAACGAGCACATGCGCCTCACCCTGTCCAACGCCAAGATTCCGCTGCCGGTCGGAGCGTTCATCCCGGGCATGGTCGGCTTGCTCCTCGCCGTGCTCCTGGCCTGGCCGGGAGCGCGGCTGGCCGCCCAGGATGGCCCGCCGTCACCCGCGCCCACGCGGCCGGTCGCGCTGGCCTTCGCTCCTTCGACGTTGACGCCGACCGTGACCTCGGTGCTGGGCAACACCATCGCCTACGCCAGTCCGATCACCTACACCATCCCCTTCCTGGTCGAATTCCCCTCCGACGTCACCGGATTCAGCGCTGCGGATCTGACCATCGGCAATGGCGCCGTAGCGAGCGTGACCGGCTCGGGCGCCACCTACCAGGTCGCGATCAGGCCGCTGGGCCCGGGTGACGTGGTCGTGGCGGTCGTTGGCCACGCCAGCGCCACCACGGTGGTCCACCTCGATCCGGCCATCTTCAATATCACCGGCCAGAATGGGGATTTCAGCGGCTTCACGGTGCATACCCCCCTGACCATCGTGCTGCCACTCGGCCCCCCGGCGTCCGGCACCGGGATCCCAACCTGCTTCATCACCAGCCCGCCTGACGGGAATGCGGACCAGGGCAGGCTCTTCCAGGTGCTGGAAGACGGCTCCCAAGGCGATGAGATCACCGCTCCCGGCACGGCGGTCACCAATTCGCAGGGCAAGGTCCTGTACGATCTCGCGGGCAACAGCGTCGAGGGCACCAGCAGCATCTTTCCCGACAAGCATGTGACCATCCTCTTCAGCACTGATCCTGATGGCGCCACCTTCAGGTCGCAGGGCTCCCTGCTCTTCAATCTCCACGACATCGTCGCCGGCAACGCCGTGCTCGGCTCCGTCCAGCTCAAGGTCGTCGACGCCCAGACCGGCCACCTGATAACGGGTGCGACGGTCGTCGACGCCGCCGATACGACCTTCGTCCTCAACGAGACCATCTCCAAGATGCTCGGCGTCTACGCGCGCTTCATCAACACCGACAAGATCGTGACGCTGAACATCTCCAAGCCCGGCTACGTCAGCAGCACCTTGGTCAAGACCTTCACCATCAATGTCTCGTTGCCCCCAGCGGCCGAGATCCCGATCGTCGAAATGGCCCTGGATGTCAACACCCCGGTCCCGTCGCTGGCATTGGCGGACCCCACCCAGGCGGTGACGAGCCGGTCCTCGTTCGACGTCGTCGCCACGTTCTCCAAGCCGGTGGCCACCTTCACCTCCGCCAAACTCACGGTCGTGAACGGCAGTGTCTCCGGGTTCATCGAAGACCCGACCTCGACCGGCGAGCGCTTCCTCTTCACCATCACGCCCGTCGCCCAGGGCACGGTCACCGTCACCATCCTCGGCGGTGCCTGCGCGGATGCCGACGGGCATGCCAACACGGCCTCCGCGCCGTTGTCCGTGGTCTTCGACTCGGTCGCCCCGACCGCGGTGCTGTCCTCGACCGCCCCGGCCGTCACCAGTCTGACCGCGTTCCCACTCGCCATCGCCTTCAGCGAGGTCGTCACCGGCTTCACTCTCGGCGATCTCGTGGTCGGAAACGGCACGGCCAGCGGCCTGACGGTAAGCGGCACCACCGCCACCTGCACCATCACCGCCACCGCACCAGGCGCCGTGACCGTCGACCTGGCGGCCGCGGCGGTGCTCGATGGGGCGGCCAATCCCAGCACGGCGGCGACCCGCCTCACCCGCACCGTCGACGGGTCTGGGCCGACGGTCACCATCGACCAGTCGGCCGGCCAGGCCGATCCGACGACCACGGCGAGCGTGTCCTTCGCCGTGGTCTTCAGCGCGAGCGTGACCGGCTTCACCAGCGGAGATCTGACGCTTGGGGGCTCCGCCCCCGGCAGCCTGGCGGCGAGCGTCAGCGGCAGTGGTGCGGTCTACACCGTGGTGGTGACCGGCATGACCGGAGCCGGGACGGTACAGGCCAGCATTCCCGCGGACATCGCGCTGGCCGGCAGCCATCCGAACCACGCCTCGACCAGCACCGATAACGTGGTGTCGTTCACCCTGCCCGGCCCGCCAGCCCCGACCGTGACCATCGAGCAGGATCCCGGCCAGAGCGATCCCACCAGCGCCGCGAGCATCCGCTTCAGCGTGCTCTTCAGCCAAGCGGTCACTGGCTTCACCGCTGGCGATGTGGCGCTCAGCGGAACCGCTGGCGGCACCCTGACGGCCACCGTGAGCGGCGCGGGCGCCGCGTACGTGGTGACAGTCACCGGCATGACCACCAGCGGCTCGGTCATCGCCGCGATTCCGGCCGGCGCCGTCCAGGACGCCGGCGCCCTGAGCACCGCCTCGACCAGCGGGGACGACACGGTGGCCTTCATCGCCTCGGCGCCCAGCGGCGGGACGGGCGGCGGTAGCAGCGGTGGCAGTGGCGGCGGGGGTGGCTGCGGGCTCGGTTCCGGCGTGGCCGCGCTCGCGCTGCTCATGCTCGCCATGCTGTGGCGCGGCGCGCTGGCAGTACCCGCGTCTGCACGCGCACCGGGGCGCTGCGCGACCGAGGAGTCTCCCGCGCCGGTGACCGATCGGGCCATCTGCTGCGACGTCACCGACCACTTCTGAGCGATTCAGGAAATCCAGTGACCCAACCGTCCACCATCCCGATCGCAAGCCGCTCGGCGCGACCTCGCCACCCGTCCAGCGTCAGCTGCGGAATCCCGGTTTGCACCCGGCATGCGGCATCCATGCATCGCCGCCGCGGCCGTGGCGCCGTGCTCGCGCTCATGGCCATAGGCCTGCTGCTTGCCGGGCGAGAGGTGCTCGTCGCCGCCAGTGATGACAATCTCGTCGCCGATCCGACCTTCGCCTTCGCCGGCATGGTGGACGGGGACGGGACGGCGATCACCACCACCAGCTTCGTCGTCGATGCGAACGACCGCCTGGTCACCGCCGGCGGCGTCGGGTTCGACAGCAACGCCAGGATCGGCATCGGCCGCTTCACGCGTGACGGCGCACGGGATGCCGACTTCAACAGTGGGCGCGCGGTGATCCTCGCGGCAGCAGGCGCCAACACCTCATTCGTCACCGTCGCGGTCCAGGCGGATGGCCGGATCGTCACCGCGGTCTCGACTGCAGTCGGGACCGCGGTGACGCTGCGCGTGACGCGACTGGGCGTCGACGGGACTCCGGATCCGAGCTTCGGCAGTGCGGGCGTTGTGCTCACAACGTCGCCTGACCTGAACTTTACGGTAAAGTTCATCGCCGTGGGTGCCGATGGCAGGATCTTCGTGGCTGGAAGTGGTGGCACGCATCCCCATCTGATCTTCGCCTATTCGCCTGATGGGAATCTGGACAATGGCTTCAATGGCAACGGGGTCGTGGCCCCCACGCAAGGCCCGACCGGGACGTTCGCAGCTTTGCAAGGAAACCAACTCCTGATCGCAGGACTTGATGGCCTGCGGAGCAGCGGCCTCCATGTCGTCCGTTACCTGGGCAATGGCCGGGTCGACACGTCCTTCGCCAACGCCGGCGACCTCAGCAGCGGACTAGGCCTCTTCGGCAACCATTCGGGCAGCAGCCTCGCCGTGCAGAATGATGGCAAGATCCTGCTCACCGCCGACAATGGGTCGGATTTCCGGGTCTTGCGGTTCCTCGCCACCGGGGCCCCGGATGCCGGCTTCGGGACAGCTGGAACCGCGATAGCCGCGGTCGGCGCCGGCGGCACGTCGATCGCCAATTCGGTCGCTGTGCGCAGTGATGGCTTCATCTATGTAGCGGGCGAAACCGCAGGGGCCCCGCGACAGACCACCGCTGGCACCTTGACGCTGGAGCGCTTGACCTTCTGCAGATTCACCACTGCCGGGACACTCGACACCTATAACGGCGACGGCGTCGTGCCTGCCAGCTTTACCAGCGATAACTCTCATATCACCTTCATGATTACGCGCTCAGGATTCCAGTCCGATGGCTCATTGCTGCTCCACGTCTTCGATGACGATATCGGCTTTTTCAGCAACTCGATCCGTCGTTACCTTCCCCGGAATGGCTTACGGACCACGTTCTCAATCCCCGGTGGGAATTTCGCCAGGGTCAGCCCCGTACCCATATCCCTGGCCTTCGACGCCCCGGTCTCAGGGCTCACCAGCCAATCCTTCGTGATCACGAACGGCATCGCTACCTTGAACGGGTTCGGCACCACCTTCACCCTCCAAGTCACCCCCACCGACCAAGGGGATGTCGGCATATCCCTCCCCTTCGGGGCCGCCCACGATGCTGGAGGCGATCCCTTGGTGGCGGCATCCGCCTCGTTCGTCTTCGATTCGATTTCCCCGCAGCTTGCGATTTTGCCCGTGAACGGTTCGATTTTGAATTCCCTCACCATTCCTATGGCCTTCACCTCATCCGAGGAAACCTTGATCTCCGCTGAGAATTTCTCGACCAGCAGCGGCACGCTCAACAACTTCGCGAGCAGCGACTTCCTCCATCATACGGCCGTGCTCACTGTGCCAGCACCTGCTCCCGGGTCGCAGAGCGTGGTCACGATCATCGCTTCCGTCGGCAGCAACCCGATCCACGACCAAGCTGGAAATCCGATCCCAGCAACGACGGTGACGTTCACCATCGATCCCACCCTTATCGGCACCACCCTGGTTCCCGATCAGGGCGACACCATCGCCTATGCCAGTCCCATCACCTACACCATCCCGTTCACGCTGACGTTCGCCCAGCCGGTCACCGGCCTGTCCCCATCCGCATTCACCATCGCCAATGGTACGTTGGCCAGCCTGAGCGGCAGCGGGGCGGTCTACCAATTGACCATCAAGCCCAAAGGCCCCGGCGACATCAGCGTAACCCTTGCCGCGAACTCGGCAACCGAGCCCGCGAGCCACCTGGGCAATCCCACGGTGACGAGTCTCGTCCATGTGGTCCCCATCATGATAAAAGCGGACAACATCTCGGGCAGCCGCAATATTTTCTCCGTCCAGAGGCTCGTCACCTTGCCTGGCATTGCCGGAGGCCAAGCCACGAGCGTCATCACGACGCCGCCCCACTTCGGCAATCTCTTCCAAGTCAACGATGATCTTTCGCAAGGCATCCAGATCACCGGGTCGGACACCGCGGTCACGAACCAGCACGGCCTCGTCCTCTATGCGCTCGGGGACCTGGGGGGCATAGCAGGCTCCGTGCACGCGATCGATATCTTCACCTACAGTTCCGATCCCTCCAGCGCATCACCGCACTCCTCCGTCAGCGTGATCATCAAGATCAACGATCCGGCGGACGGCGCGTCCACCTCAGGTGCTCTCCAGCTGATCCTGACCGATGCGCTCACCGGCAGACCCATCACCGGGGCAACGGCGTCCACCGCCTCCGATCCTTTTTTCCTGAGCGAGTCTGCATCGAACATGACCGGCATCTACCAACGTTTCATCAATACGAATACCAGTGCCACCATCACCGTCGCCAAGACCGGATACCAGTCCCAGACCATCACCAGGACCATCACCGTCGGAAGCACGATCCAGGTTTCAGTCGGCCTGCAGCTGGATGCGTCGACCCCCGTGCCGGTGCTGTCGTCCACGACCGCGTCACCGGCCGCGCACGGCCCATTCCCGATCTCCGTGGTCTTCAGCAAACCCGTGCCCGACTTCACCGCGTCGGGCATCGCCATCAGCAATGGCACGGTGACGGCTTTCGCGCTGGTCGCTGATGATGCGGACAACCACTTCACCTTCCTGGTCACCCCGACGGCTCCTGGACCGGTGACGATGTCCGTTCTCGCCGGTGCGGTCAGGGACGCGTCGAACCATGCCAATGCCGCTTCCGCTCCACTGACCATCGTCTTCGATCCGATCGTACCCACGGCAGCCCTCTCATCGACGGCGCACGATCCCACCGGTGCCGCCAGCTTCCCCCTCACCATCACCTTCAGCGAAACCGTCACCGGCTTCGCCCTCGGCGACCTGGTGATCAGCGGCGGCAGCGCCAGTGGGACACCACCCGGCAGCGGCAGCAGCTTCGCCTGCACCATCACCGCTACCGGCAGCGGACCGGTCTCCGTCGACCTGCCGGCGGGCAGGGTGCTCGATGCGGCGGGCAATCCGAACACCGCCGCGACGCAGCTGCTGCGCACCGTCGACCTGGGCGGCCCCACCGTCACCATCAACCAGGCGAGCGGCCAGGCCGATCCCACCTCGAGCGGAAGCATCGCCTTCACCGCGGTCTTCAGTCAACCCGTGACCGGTTTCGCCGCCAATGGCGTGGGGCTGGGGGGCACCGCCAGCGGCACGCTGACGGCCAGCGTCAGCGGCACCGGCACTACCTATGCCGTGATCGTCACCGGCATGACCGGCGCCGGCACGGTGACGGCCGCGATCCTCGCCGATGCCGCGACCAGCAGCGGGCACCCGAGCAAGGCCTCGACCAGCACGGACAATGAGGTGAGCTTCGTTCCCGCGACCCCGCCGCGCACCGTCACCATCAACCAGGCCAGCGACCAGCCCGATCCGACCAGCGCCGCGAGCATCCGCTTCGCCGTGCTCTTCAGCCAAGCGGTCACCGGTTTCACCGCTGGCGATGTGGCGCTCAGCGGTAGCGCTGGCGGCACCCTGACGGCGACCGTGAGCGGCGCAGGGGCCACTTATGTGGTGACGGTGACCGGCATGACCACCAGTGGCACGGTCAGCGCCGCGATTCCGGCCGGTGCCGTCCAGGACGGCGGCACCGTGAGCGCAGCCGCGAGCAGTGGGGACGACACGGTGATCTTCATCGCGCCCGCGGGCAGCAGCGGGACGGGCGGCGCGGGGGGCGGCGCGGGCGGCGCGGGCGGCTGTGGGAACGGCTCCGGCG
>JACDGQ010000586.1 GCA_013821615.1 Planctomycetota bacterium | reverse complement strand
GGTACGGCTCGACGCCGAGGTCGACCAGGCGCGTCACCGCCGAGAGCGCGTCGTTGGTGTGCAGGGTCGAG
Organism: Planctomycetota bacterium; assembly: GCA_013821615.1. GTDB lineage: Bacteria > Planctomycetota > UBA11346 > UBA11346 > UBA11346 > BOG-1363. The sequence continues at coordinate 2,825 of JACDGQ010000586.1, read as the reverse complement.
AACACCAGGTGCCCGGTCAGGCTCGCCTGGATGGCCATGCGCGCGGTCTCGGCGTCGCGGATCTCGCCGACCATGATCACGTCGGGGTCCTGGCGCAGCACGTGGCGCAGGCCGTTGGCGAAGGTGATGCCCTTGCGCGTGTTGACCTGGCTCTGGCTGATCGGCACGCCGAGCGAGGACAGCTCGTATTCGATCGGATCCTCGATGGTCATGACGTTGCGCTCGATCGTGTCGAGCGAACGCAGCGTCGCGTACAGCGTGGTGGTCTTGCCCGAGCCGGTCGGCCCGGTGACCAGGATGATGCCGCTGGCGCGGCGTGCGGCGCCCAGGAAGCCGTCACCGATGTGCGCCGGCATGCCCAGGCTCTCCACCCTGAACAGCTGCTTGCTGGTGTCGAGCAGGCGCAGCACCGCGCGCTCGCCGTACGCGGTGGGGATGGTGCTGATGCGCACGTCGACGGTGCGCTCGCCCAGGTGCAGGGTGGTGCGGCCGTCCTGCGGCACCAGGCGTTCCGCCACGTCCATCCGCCCCATCACCTTGATGCGGCTGAGCAGCGGCTTGACCAGGGCCAGCGGCAGCTGGCGGCCCTGGTCGAGGACGCCGTCGACGCGCTGGCGGATCAGCAGGTGCTCCGCAGTCGGCTGGAGGTGCAGGTCGCTGGCGCCCGCGGTCACCGCGGCGAACAGCAGCCGGTCGAGCAGCCGCACCAGCGGCGCCTTGCCGTCGCTCGACAGCAGGTCGCGGTCGGCGGCGGCGAGCAGGCGGTCGATGTCCTCCTCATCGGGGGCGATGACCACACCGCCGTCCGCGTCGGGATCGGCCTCCACCGACTGCGGCTTGGCCGCGGCGCGTTCGTAGGCGGCGTCAACGGCCAGCTGCAACGCCTCGCGCGCGCAGGCGACCGTGCGCACCGGGCGGCCGAGGCGTACCCCGATGTTCCAGATCACCGCCGGGTCGCAGCCTTCCCATACGCCGAGCAGCTCTGCGCCGTCTTCCAGGCCGAGGGACAGCACGCCGTGATCGCGCGCGAAATCCCGTGGGATGCGCGCCAGGAAATCCGCACCCGCCGCGAGCGCTTCGATGGTCGTCAGCGGCGCCGCGCCCACGGTCGGCGGCAGCATCGAGTCGGCAGGAGCGAGGTCGTGCAGTTCCATGCGTGTCCAGCCGGGACAGGATGGGACGCTTCCCGGGCTGGCAACCCTGGGTATGGCTTCCCCATGGCGCAGCCAGCCGATCGGCCTTCCCTTTCGCGGCACCGCGGGCCGTCCGGGTACACCCTGGTCGAGCTGCTCGCGGTAGTACTGATCCTGGGCATGCTCACCGTCCTGGCTGGCCCCATCCTGGTGCGGCGCCTGCAGGTGGATCCGGTCGCCGCCGCCAGCGAGGGGCTGCGCCAGGCCCAGGCCGAGGTCCGCCGCCTGGCCGTCGGCAGCGGCGCGCGCCTCAGCCTGCGCAGCGACGGGCTGGAGTGGCGCGGTCCCGCCGGCCTGGGCGTGGCCTACCACTGCCCCGATGGCGTGGCGGTCCAATGGCGCGGCCTCGCCCCCGCGTTGCCGATGGCCGACCTCGTCATCGATGCGCGCGGCCGTTCGGGCGACGTGCTGGTGACCATCTCCAAGGGCCCGGCGCGCGCCACCTGGGTGATCAGCGGGCTGAGCGGAGCCTGGTTCGCGCCCGCTGTGGGCGCAGCGGGAACGGGCCCGCTGTGACCAAGCGCCGCGCCTTCACGCTCATCGAGGTGCTCGCTGCGCTGGTGCTGCTCGGCCTGCTCGCGGTCGCCATCGTGCCCCTGCAGCGCACCCTGGTGGTCGGTCACGCCCGCACGGAGCGCTGCGCAGAGGCGCGCGCGGAGCTGGTGCGGCAGGTCGCCGATCCGGCTTTCCGGCTCACCCCCGGCGAGCGTCCGCTCGGCGGTCAGGCCGACCTGGTGCTGCGCGTCGAACCGCTCGCCCTGCAGCCGGGCCAGCCCCTGCTGAGCGGTCGCGCGTGGTGGCGCATCAGCATCCGCGCGCGCGGCGTCGACCAGCCGTTGGCCCAACTGGTAAGCGCATGGCCCGCGGCGCTGAAAGCGGCGCCATGAACGGCGCAGCGCGTCGCGCCATGACCCTGCTCGAGCTGCTGCTCGCCATCACCCTGCTCGGCGCGATCGCCGCGGCGGGCTGGAGCTGGTCGCTCGCCATCCAGCGCAGCAGCGCTGCGCAACGCGTCGCCGGTCTCGCCGGCCAGGACGCCCTGGCCTGCCAGCGTCTGCTGCGCGACGACCTGCTCGGCAGCGTGTCCGGTCAGTCCGGATACACGCTGACCGACGAGCACGCGCTCACGCTCGTCACGCTCCATACGGTGCCGGGCAGCTCCAGCATCGGCGCGCGCCCGGTGCGTTGGACTTGGGATCCCACGGCCGGGCTGCGCCGCGAGGATGGCGGGCAGGTGCGCACCCTCAGCACGCGCGTCGAGGTGCGCTTCCGCAGCGCCGGAGCCAACCAGGCCCTGTGGTGCGATTGGCTGCAGGTCGTCGCCGCGCCGCTGGCCGGTGCGACGCCGGTGCGCGGACCCGCCACCACGCTGCCGTTGTGGTCCCTGCCCGCGGACTGCCCATGAGGCGCCGCGCCTTCGCCCTGTTGATGGTGCTGGCCATCCTGGTGGTGATCCTGGGGGCGGTGGTCGCCTGGGTGCGCACCGCCGCCGGCCTGCGCGCCGAGATGCAGGTCGAGGATGTCGAGGACGGCCTGGTGTCGCTGCTGCACGGCGGCGAGCGGCTGGCGCTGCGCTATCTCGCCGACAACGCCGGACAGCTGGTCGCGCCGCCGGAAGGCGGCAGCTGGACC
>JACDGQ010000585.1 GCA_013821615.1 Planctomycetota bacterium | reverse complement strand
GCGCCGCCGACCGGGCTGGTGGTGGTCAACGACACCATGGCGGCGGAGCTGGTGCCGCGACTGCAGGCCGCCGGCGTGGCGGTGCCCGGGCGGGTGAGCGTGGTGTCGTTCAATGACGACGCGCACGCGCGCACCTGCAGGCCGCCGCTCACCACCCTGGCCATCGACCGCGCCGCGCTCGGGCGGCGCGGCGGCGACGTGCTGTGCGCGCGTTTGGCCGAGCCGGACGCTGCGCCGTTCACGGAGAGGCTGGCCATGCACCTGGTCGAACGCGCGTCGGTGGCGGCGCCGGCTGCAGCGCCAGCCCGGGGGCGGCGCACCAGGTCGTAAGGAGTGGGTTCTGCGGCGCGGACGACGGCGCAGACCGTGTCCACAGCCCAAAGAAAATGCCTGGTCTGCCGCGACCGCTGGCCTGCCGCGCGGCGCGCCCGACCATGCAAATAGTGACATGGGTACGCCTCGAAGGCCATAGTGAGCTATGATTAATCGTTTTAGTTGCTGCATGCAACGCGCTACGATCCGCTCGCCATCCGCACCTGGCACGGCGCCGTCCGCTGGCGGCGCACTTTGCCAGGACGCCGCCATGGCCTGGCTCCGCCGCGTGCGCCTCCTGCTGGTCCACGCGTGCTGCGCGCTCGCAGCGCCGCTCGTTGCGGCCGACGCGCGGCCGACGCAGCCCACGCGTGACCAGGTCATCGCCGAAGTCATGCGCCCCTACGACGGCCCCTCCGTGAAGGGCGTCGACACCACCACCATGCAGGGCAAGGTGCTGTGCGGTTACCAGGGCTGGCACGCCGCGCCCGGCGACGGTCAGGAGCGCGGCTGGTACCACTGGCACGGCAAGGACGGCTTCAAGCCGGGCAGCTGCTGCTTCGACCTGTGGCCGGACGTCAGCGAGCTCGACGCCGACGAGCGCTACGCCACGCCGTTCCTGCTGCCGGACGGCAAGGCGGCCGAGGTCTACAGCGACTTCAACGCCAAGACCACCCTGCGCCACTTCACCTGGATGCGCGACTACGGCCTGGACGGGGTGTTCGTCCAGCGCTTCGCAGGCGAGGTGTTCAACCCCTCCGGCCTGCGCCACTTCACCACCGTGCTCGCCAACTGCCGCGCCGGCGCCAACCGCACAGGCCGCACCTACGCGGTGATGTACGACCTCTCCGGCATCGGCCTGGGCGACCTGGAGAAGGTCAAGCAGGACTGGACCCTGCTGGTCGAGCGCATGCGGATCACCAGCGATCCGGCCTACCTGCACGACCACGGCCTGCCGGTTGTGGCGGTGTGGGGTTTCGGCTTCAACGACGGGCGGAAGTATACGCTCGCCGAGGGGCTGGACCTGGTCGCCTTCCTCAAGCGCACGCCCATGGGCGGGTGCACGGTCATGCTCGGCGTGCCGACGTGGTGGCGCACCCTCGATCACGACGCGGTCGCGGATCCGGAACTGCTCCGCCTGATCGCAGCCGCGGACATCGTCAGCCCGTGGGCGGTGGGGCGCAGCGACAGTCCCGCAAGCGCGGCCAACCTCGCCAAGCAGGTGTGGGCCGGCGACCAGGCGTGGTGCGCCGAGCGCGGGAAGGACTTCCTGCCGGTGGTCTTCCCCGGTTTCAGCTGGCACAACCTCAATGACAAGAGTCCGAGCGACGCCACGCCGCGCCTCGGCGGACGCTTCCTGTGGGCGCAGTACCTGGCCGCCAAGCGCAGCGGCGCGACCATGGTCTACCAGGCGATGTTCGACGAGGTCGACGAGGGCACCGCGATCTTCAAGTGCACCAACACGCCGCCGGTCGGCGCATCGACCTTCATCACCTACGAGGGCCTGCCCAGCGACCATTACCTGAAGCTGGTCGGCGCGGCGACGAAGATGATCCGCGGGCAGATCCCGGCCACGGAGGAGTTGCCGAAACTGGGCAAGTAGGCGGCTGAGGGGAGAGGGATAAAACAGGAGGCGCGGAGACGCGGAGGCCGGAGGAGGACAGCCGAATGCGGCGCAGGCAGACGAAAGTCATCTGGCGCGCTGGGGTTCGTTTCGGCCGGCGCCAGGGATCCGTTGCTGTTTGCGTCGAGAACGGGCAGGCTCAGAGAGCGGACTCACGAAGACTCCCCTCCTCCAATCTCCGCGTCTCCGCGCCTCCTGTTTTATCTGCGTCCCTCTCGCTCCGCGGCTATTTCAATGTGGCGAGGAACGCCACCAGGTTGCGGATCTCGCCGCGTGACAGCAGCGTGCCGATTGGCGGCATCACCGAGACCACCTTGCTGCGTTGGGTGATCTTCGCCTTGGGCACGATCTGCGGTTCGCCGCCGGCGGGGCCGCGCACGCGTAGGGCCTCGGGGGTCTCGCCGACCAGCACGCCGGCGACCAGGCCGCCGTCGGCCAGGACGATGGTGATCATGCCGAAGCCGTCGGCGATGTCGGCCTGCGGGTCGATCATCGAGCTGAGCAGATGCCCGCGGTCCAGGCGCGACGCGACGTGCAACAGGTCGGGGCCGACGGCATTGCCGGCGCCCAGGGTGTGGCACTGCAGGCAGCTGATCGCGGCGCCGCCCGTGAAGATCGCCGCACCGGCATCGGCGTCGCCGCCCTCCAGGGCGAGGCTGGCGAGGCCGAGGGGTGCGCTCTTGGCGAGCTTCTTCTCGAGCGCGTCGAGGCGCGCGAGCTGCTGCTTGGCCTTCTGCGCGCGCACCGCGTCGGCGACGTCGAGGCGCAGGCCGGGGGGGAGGGTGTCCGCCTGCCAGTCGTCGAGCAACGTGTTGCTGAGCGTCTGCGCGCGGGCGTCGGTGAGCGTGCCGAGCACGGCAACCGCCTGCTGGCGGTCACGCAGGTCGGCGCTGGCGAGCGCGGCCTGCAGCGCCGCGAAGGTGCTGTCCGCAGCCGGTGCGCGCCGCGCGATGACCGCCAGGGC
>JACDGQ010000584.1 GCA_013821615.1 Planctomycetota bacterium | reverse complement strand
GGCGAGGCCCGCGCGACCCTCGCCGACCTCAAGCCCGGCGACGAGCTGCTGGTCGACTGCCGCGACGACCAGGCGCAGCAGCCGCGCCACGGCTGCGACATCTGGGCCGGCGCCGATGCGCAGGCGCGCGCCACCGCCGCCCAACGCGCGCGCCACAAGGCCTTCCTGGTCGCGCGTGGCCTGCCCGGCTGGATCGAACGCGTCGACGGCAAGAAGCTCACCATTTCGCTCTTCAGCCGCGACCACGCCACCTTGCAGGCGCTGCTCGCCGATGCCGGCATGGTGCCGGCGACCTGGCTGAAGGACAAACGCTGGATCGCGGTGGTGGTCGCGGACCACGAGCTGCGCACCTACAATCCGCCAGTCGACAAGCAGCACGGCCCGATCCTGGAGCTGCTGCCGCCACCCGCCGACGGCTACGGCTGCGGCGGCGAGCGCTGGGTCTTCGAGCCGCGCGTGCTGCTCGAGGGCTTCCGCCCCGGGCGCCTGGTGCGGGTCTTCGCGCACGATGCCTGGAAGGTCGAGGACATGCCCTACGGCGAGGGCCTGTACGAGCACGGCTTCGAGACCAACGACGATGACCCGGGTCTGTTCCCCTACCGCACCGATCTCTACAACCCCGAGCTGCCGTGGTTCGCGGCCAAGCCGACGTCATTTCCGCCGGACCAATCCGCGCACCGCGTCGGCGGCGAACTGATCGCGATCGACGCCGCACGACGCGCCGGCCGCTTCCGCAGCGATCGCGACGGCGCGCAGATCGATTTCACCATGCCGCCCTACGGCACGGTGCTGCGCTGCGGCGCCGAGGGCGAGCTGACCGACCTGCCGCTGGGCACGCACTGCTGGTTCGACCTGCACCAGGACGCGGCCGGTGCCTTCACGCGCGCCGCGGTGGTGCTCGATGACGCCAGCCGCCTGGTACAGGACACCGTCACGTACCGTGTCGAAGAGGCGGCCGCGGACGGTCATCTGCGCGTCGCGCGCCAGATCCCACCGATCAAGGACTTCCAGGACCAGATGATCACGCCGCCCGATCTCGGCCGCCTGGAACTACCAGTCGATGCCCACACCCGGGTGTGGAAGGGCGGCAAGGAAGCCACCGTCGCCGCGCTCGCCACCGGCGATGTGCTGCTCGCCGATCACGGCGCGGTGAGCGCGTCGAGCCCCGGCGCCTGCACCGAGATCTGGGCCGGCGCCGACACCATCGCCGCGACCACCGAGCACCAGCGCCTGCAGCACCGCGCCCTGGTCAAGGCGCAGGGCATGCCCGGCCTGATCACCGCCATCGAGGGTCGCCTGCTGACGGTGGTGTTCATCGCCGGTGTGCGCGCCGACTTCCCGTCGCTGCTCGACGGCGACCCCTGGGGCAAGCCGGTCTTCGTCGCCGCCTGCGACGAGCTGCTGAAGCCGCAGGGGGCATTCGTGCGCATGGGCTTCGCCAACCACCTCCCCGAGAGCGCCACCGCCGGCGCCTACGGCTGCAGCGGCATCCGCTGGGTGGTCGACAGCGAGCATCCGGAGTCCTACCACGTCGGCCAGGTGCTGCGCGTCCTCAAGGAAGGCTGGCCGCTTCCCGTGGGACAGGAAGCGGCGCACTGACCTCGAACCCTGACCCGCGTACCCACCGCACGTGCGCACGATCCGCTGACGCGAATTGACGCCCCCCGCCGAGCGCCTACGACATTGCTCCACCCAGGACTCTCCCATGAAGTGCCTCGCCCTCGCCTTCATCCTCGCCCAGGCGCTGCTCGCGCTGCAGCTGTCGGCCAGCGACGCCGGCACCGGCGCCTCGTTCGCCGGGCCGGTCGGTCTGCAGCTCTACAGCCTGCGCGCCGAGTTCGAGTCCGCGGGCGTCCCCGCGACGCTCGACAAGGTCAAGGGCATGGGCATCAAATACGTCGAACTCGCCGGCACCTACAAGCTGCCGCCCGAAAAATTCAAGGCCATGCTCGACGAGCGCGGCCTGGTCGCGGTCAGCGGCCACTTCCCCTACGCGCGCTTCAAGAGCGATCCCGCCGGCGTCGCCGCCGAGGCCAAGGCGCTCGGCCTGAAGTACGCCGGCGTCGCCTGGGTCGATCACAAGGACCCCGTCGATGAGGCGTGGGTGCACGAGGTCGCCCCAGTCTTCAACGCCGCCGGCGCGGCGCTCAAGAAGGAAGGCATCATCTTCTTCGACCACCTGCACGGCTACGAGTTCCAGCCGCACGGTGCGGGCACCATCGCCGACCTGCTGATCACCGAGACCGACAAGGACAGCGTGTTCTTCGAGATGGACGTGCTGTGGATCATCTTCCCGAACCAGGACCCGGTGAAGCTGCTCGACACCTACGGCAAGCGCTGGGTGATGATGCACCTCAAGGACCTGAAGAAGGGCGTCCCCACCGGCGCGCTCACCGGCCACACCGACGTGAAGTACAATGTCGTCCTCGGCACCGGCCAGGTCGACTGGCCCGCCGTCCTCGCCGCCTCCAAGAAGGCCGGACTCGCCTACTACTTCATCGAAGACGAGTCGCCGGACTCGGTGACGCAGATCCCGCTGACGCTGAAGTATCTGGAGCAGGTGAAGTTCTAGGGCGCGCTGCGCGCAAGGCGCTCATAAGCAGGCTGTTTTTCCCGTTGGCTGTCAAAGGGAATTGAGCGGGAATCGTCGGGATCGACGGTTCCCGTCTTTTTGGCCCGGCGGTGGGGGTTCGCGAGCGGCAGCGGTGAGCCCCCGGTCAGCGCAAACGGTTTGAAACCACTGCCAATGAGCCCGCGGAGCGGGCGGAAGAAAATAGCCCAGGGCGTGAGCCCTACCCATTACCCACAAGTCATCGTCGTCGTCTGCGCTTTGCCGTCTCTTCCGCCTGTTTCTTTGCCATCTCGGCTTGAACGGCGAAGGCGGTGGCGAAGTTCCTGAC
>JACDGQ010000583.1 GCA_013821615.1 Planctomycetota bacterium | reverse complement strand
CATCCGCCGGCCGCACCATGTCGGCCTTCATCGAGCCGCCGACGCGCACCCGCCCCGGCCGCGCGCCGAGCGCGGCCAGGCGCGCGGCCCAGGTGCCGTTCTGCGCCAGGACCAGGGCCAGGCTGGCGAACAACGGGCGCAGCAGCGCGCCGCCGCGGCCATAGCCGCGGAAGCTGCGCGCGCTGAGGCGCGCGTTGAGCAGCACCACCGGCACGCCGCGCAGCGCGCAGGCGCACAGGAACAGCGGCCACAATTCGAGCTCGAGCAGCACCACCAGGCGCGGCCGGGTACGACGCAGGAACGCCGTCACCGCCCACGGCAGGTCGAGCGGGAAGAACACCCGCTCATGCTCCGGGAAGGCCTGGTCGAGCTGCGCGCGGCCGGTCTCGGTGGTGGTCGACAGCACGCAGCGCGCGCCCAGCGCTGCCTCCAGGCGCGGCACCAGCGGGCGCATCAGGTTGACCTCGCCCAGGCTGACGCCGTGCACCAGGATGCCGCCCGGCGCCGGCGCCGGGCCGCGCCCGCTGAGCTTCTCGCGCAGGCCGACCAGGCCTTTGCGGCGGATCCACAGGCGCTGCGCCAGGACCGCGACCAGCGCGGGCAGCAGGATGACGATCAGCAGGCTGAACAGGGCGGAGCGGAAGAGCCAGTCATGGCGCTGGGAGAGGTGCGGAGTGCGGAGTGCGGAGTGCGGAGTGACCGTCATACCTAGCGCCACGCCGGGTCCGGGAACGTGCGGAGTGCGGAGTGCGGAGTGCCCGTCATGCCTAGCGCCACGCGGGTCCGGGAACGTGCGGGGTGTGGGGTGGATGTCATGCGCAGCGCGGCGCGGGTGCGGGGCTCATTGTGGTGCAGGCATCCACGATGCCTCTATCCATGCGTCACGACCCGGTCGAACTATCACTCCGCACTCCGCACTCCGCACTCCGCACTTCCGCCCCCTACCCATCCACCGCCTCCGCGATGCTGTCGACGTCCACCATCGCGCCGATGCCCTGCTCGCCGCAGGCGAGGTTGCCGGGCACCGGATCGAGCAGGCGTGCGCCGCCCGCGCGCAGCGCCGCGGCGTGGCCCTGGACCACCGGCTTGAGCCACATCTGGGTGTTCATCGCCGGGGCGATCAGCACGCGCTTGCCGGGCTCGAGGGCCAGGAAGATGGTCGCGAGCAGGTCGTCGGCCAGGCCCAGGGCGAAGCGCGCGAGCAGATCGGCGGTGGCCGGCGCGACCAGCACCAGGTCGGCCCAGCGCGCCAGATCGATGTGCGGCATGCTGCCGTCACTGGTCCACAGGGTGGTCGAGACCGGCTGGCGCGCGACCGCGGCCAGGGCCTCGGCGGTGACCAGGCGCAGGGCGCTGGCGGTAGGCACGCAGCGCACCACATGGCCGCGCTTGCCGAGGGCGCGGACCAGCTCGGGCGCCTTGTACGCGGCGATGCCGCCGCCGATGCCGAGGAGGACGTTCATGCGCGGAAGTATCGCCTCCCACGTCGTCGACGCCAGCGCTCGGCAGGGTTCAGCGCAGCGCGGGCGCCGGGCGCTCGGGCGCGCTGACCACCCGCACCGCGGCCGGATCGAGATCGATGAGCAGCGAATCGGTGACCACCAGCAGGCCGGGGCTGCCGGCCTGGCTGCGCAGGTGGCGCGGGCTGAAGCCGACCTTGCCCTCCCAGGCGACCACGCCGCCGTGCGGACCGGCGAAGGTCAGGCCGCTGACCTTGAGCGGACCGGGCGGGAGCGGCTCGCCGGCCAGCAGGCGGCCGGTGAAATCCTCGAGCAGGGCCGGACCCGGGACGATGGCGGTGACCAGGCGGTCCTCGGCGTCGAGCAGGAACGGCTCGGGCCCGCGCTGGCCGAAGACGGCCGCGGTGTCGCTGTATCCCAGCAGCTGGAACGGACCCTTGCGCTTCGCCGAGATCAGCACGCGGCCGGACTGCTCGAGCACCAGCAGCGCCTGGCCGACGTGGCACGCGTCGCGCGGCGACCAATGGGCGGGCGCGTCCTCGCTGTCGGGCAGGTCGCTGGGCAGCAGCCGCGCCTGGCGCACGCGGAAGCGCGGCGAGATCGCGTAGCCCAGGGTCTGGGGCTCCGGGGCGGGACTGGCGGCGCTCCACTGCACGTTGCGCCGGGCTTTCAGCGAGGGCAGTTCGAGCTCGCTCCAGCTGACTCCGGAATTGATCGCGATCACGCGCTCGCGCGCCGGCTCGATGGCGATGTCCCACGGACCGGGCGGCAGCGGCACCTTCTGGCTGGCGCGATGCGCAGGATCGGCGTCGAGGCGCACCAGCTCATAGGTGCGCGTCGCGTAGGGGCCGTGACCGACCAGCCCCCACGGCATGGCCTGGACGGTGAGCTCGCCGTCCTCGTCACCGCTCCACAATTGATGGCCCTGGTCGTCGTACAGCACCTGGCGGTTGTCGTCGAAGTGCAGGAGCAGCCCGCCCGCGAGGTCGGAGATGTATTCCGGCCCGGACGGCGTGGTGAACAGCGGGCGCTCGACCGGCTCGTCGCCGGAGAGATCGAGCATCGCCACCGCCGGACCCTGCCAGCACACCACCTGGTTGGGGGTGTTGGCGCGCAGCGTGTAGGGCTTGGTGAACTTGAAGGCCGGTGGCGCGGTGGGATCCGCAAGCAGGTCCTTCCAGCGCCAGCACAGCACGTTGTAGGTCTGCCCGGCGACCGGCACGAGGTTGCCGAAGGGGTCGGTCTCGACCCCGCTGCTCTGGCTGAGGCCCGCCCCCACCACCAGCCAGCGCCCGACGGTGTCGATGCGCGGGTAGGAGCGGGTCAGCACCCCGCTCAGATTGATCTCGACCGTGCTGCCATCCGGCTTGACCAGCAGCACGCTCGGCGGCGGCGGCGGCGGCGGCCGACGCACTTTGGCGGGGGCGGTGGGCGGCACTGTGG
>JACDGQ010000582.1 GCA_013821615.1 Planctomycetota bacterium | reverse complement strand
GGCCTGCACTCCGGCGAGGCCTGCACGGTGGTCTTCCGCCCGGCGCCGCCCGGCACCGGCATGGTCTTCATCCGCGTCGACCTGGCCGGCCGGCCGTCCATCAAGTCGCACCCCAGCCGGCTGTGCCAGCGCATGCGCCGCACCGCGCTGGCCGCGACCGTCGCCGGCGTCGAGGTCGAGGTGCACACCACCGAGCACTTCCTCGCCGCCGCCACCGGCCTCGGCCTGGACAACCTCTTCATCGAGCTCGACGCGGTCGAGTTCCCCGGCCTCGACGGTTCGGCGCTCGACTTCGCGAACTGCCTGCGCGGCGCCGGCATCGTCGAGCAGGCCGCGGCGCGGCCCTACTTCGACGTCACCGAGGCGGTCGCGGTGTCCGACGGCAAGAGTTCGATCGTCGCCCTGCCCTACCGCCACGGCCTGAAGATCACCTACAGTCTCGACGACCACGGCGGCGCGCTCGGCGGTCCGCAGATGGTCGAGGTCGAGCTGACCGAAGAGTCGTTCGTCCGCGAGATCGCCCCGGCGCGCACCTTCTGCATGGCCAAGGAGGTCGAGATGCTGCGCGCCCTCGGCCTGGGCAAGGGCGCGACCACCCAGAACACCTGCGTCTACGACGGCACGCGCATCATCGACAACGAACTGCGCTTCAAGGACGAGGCCGCCCGCCACAAGATCCTCGACCTGATCGGCGACCTCGCGCACGCCACCAAGCGCCTCAACTGCCACCTCATCGCGGTGCGCACCGGCCATCAGCAGAACATGCTGCTCGTCCAGGAGCTCAACCGCCGCATCGAAGCCGCCGAGAAGCCCGCCTTCGTCTTCGACGCCGCGCGCATTCTCGAGCTGCTGCCGCACCGCTACCCGTTCCTGCTCGTCGACCGCATCCTCGACTTCGAGGACGGCAAGCGCATCACCGGCCTCAAGAACGTCACCATCAACGAACCGTTCTTCCAGGGCCACTTCCCCGGCCACCCGGTGATGCCGGCGGTGCTGCAACTCGAGGCCATGGCCCAGGTCGGCGCGGTGATGCTGATGAACAGCCCCGACAACAAAGACAAGATCCCGTACTTCATGAGCCTGGACAAGGTCAAGTTCCGCCGCCCGATCCACCCCGGCGACCAGCTGCGTATCGAGGTCGAGGTGCTGCGCCTGCGCACGCGCATGTCCGCCTGCCAGGGCCGCATCCTGGTCGACGGGCAGCTGTGCTGCGAGGCCGAGATCCGCGCGATGATGATGGAGCGGTAGGCGTTGGGATCGCTGACGGCTGACAGCTGACACCTGACACCTGACACCTGTTTGGCCCCTGCGCCCCGTGCACGCCGCTCTGGCCAGCCCGACAGGGGACTTGGCGGGACTTCCCGGCTGGCGTAGACTGGTAACATGGACCCCGCTGCTGGCATGCTCCTGGTCGCAAGTCCACGGCTCGAAGATGCCAATTTCCGCCACAGCGTGGTCTATCTGGTCGAGCACAACGACACCGGCACGCTCGGCTTCATCATCAACCGCCCGCTCGAATTGCCACTCAGCGAACTGTGGAGCGAAGTCCCGCCCGGCCTCGCCGTGGCGCGCCTGGCCGGCGAGGGCGGCCCAGTCGACCGCCACAAGGGCCTGCTGCTGCACGCCTGCATGGACCTCGCCGGCGCCCACCCGGTCTCGCCCACGGTCGCCGTCGGCGGCGACGTCGACGCGCTCGCCGCGCGCTGGCCCGACGGCGGCGACGTCAGCGGCCCGCGCCTGTTCCTCGGCCACAGCGGCTGGGGCCTCGGCCAGCTCGAACGCGAACTCGAGGAGGGCGCCTGGATCCTGCGCCCCGGCCGGCCGGAGCTGCTCTTCGACCCGTATCCGCCCGTTGGGCTGTGGCAGCAGCTGGTCGAAGGCCGCTACGGGATGCCGGATCCCAGCCGGAATTAGCCTCGGTGATGGGGCGGATGCGCCTCGTCCACCGCATCATTCACCACCCCGAACGGCACATGCACCGACGGCACCGTCGCCGCCGCGAGCGCGGCGTTGCCGCGCTTGTCGTCAAAGAAGATGTGCGGGCGGAAGACGCGCAGGATGCGCTCCTTGGGCAGATCGCCGACGAAGAACGATTCGTCGACGCGGATGCCCCAGTCGCGCAGGGTGGTGACCACGCGGCGGTCGGCGGGGGCGCTGCGCGCGGTCAGGATGGCGGTGCGGATCAGTGGCTGGTAGCCGGCTTCGTGGCCGTGGTTGGCCACCTCGCGCGCCTGCAGCCGCGCGATCCCGGCGAGCAGGCGCTGCAGTGGGCCCGGCGACAGCGCGCGGTGGGCGTTGGCGTGCTCGGCGGCGTGGAAGCGCGCGATGCCGTGCTCCTGGAAGATGCGCTCGCTCTCGTCGCCGGCGAGCACGCCGTCGAAGTCGAAGGCGATGCGCAATTCGCGCGCGTCGTCGTCGCGCACGTTCGGCGCCGGCAGCACCATGCCGGCGGCGTAGCCGGCGCGCATCGCGGCGGTGACGTCGGCCTCGTTCGCGGACAGGAACAGGCAGGCGTCGAAGGCGTCGATGTAGGGGTAGGGCGGCTTGCCGCCGGTGAACACCGCGCGCACGATGCCCAGGCCGTGGTGGTCCAGCGAATTGCGCACGCGCATCCCGGTGTCGGGGTCGTTGCGCGAGATCAGCACCACCTCCACCGGCGGGTGCGCGGGATCGATGGCGTTGACCGCCAGCAGCCGGCGGATGAACGGGAAGGCCACGCCCGGCGGCAGCGGGTCGCGCTCGTGCTGGCGCTGGTGCTCGCGGTAGCGTTCGGTGCCCTCGCCACGGAACACCGCATCGCTCTCGCTCAGGTCGAACAGCGCGCTGGACGCGATGGCGACGGTCAGGGGGGTGTTCGCCTCGGGCATGGCGGGATTCTCGGATGGGGGGTGCGGGTGCAATTGGGG
>JACDGQ010000032.1:13001-14017 GCA_013821615.1 Planctomycetota bacterium | reverse complement strand
CGATCAGGTTGCGCGTGCGTGCCAGCACCGCGCGTCCGGCCAGGTAGCGGCGCAGGTCGTCGGCGAACTCGGCGCAGGTGGCGTAGCGGTTGGCGCGGTCCAGGGCCATGGCACGGTGCACCACCGCGACCAGGTCGGGATGCAGCGTGGGCATGGACTTGTCCAGGCCGATGATGTTGCCGGTGGTGATCTTGCCGATCAGGTCGGGCAGACTGTTGCCTTCGAGCGTGCGCTTGAGCGACAGCAATTCGTAGAGCGTGGCGCCAAGCGCATAGACGTCCGAGCGTGCGTCGATCTCGTCCAGGCGGCCGGCGGCCTGCTCGGGCGGCATGTAAAAGATGGTGCCCATGGCCGCGCCTTCCATGGTCATGGACAGGCCATCCTGGTCGCGCACCGAGGCCACTTCGCGCTGGGCCGACTTGACGCTGCCGCCATCGGCCTGGCCGATGACCTTGGCGATGCCCCAGTCGACGACCAGCACCTCGCCATGCAGGCCGAGCATGATGTTGTCGGGCTTGATGTCGCGGTGGACCACGCCCTTGGCGTTGGCGAAACCGACGCCGTCGAGGACCTTGAGGAAGGTCAGGATCTTCTCCTCGATGGTCCAGCGCTTGAGTGCGGCCGCGTCCCCGGCCTTGAGGGTTTTGATCAGCGCGCCCACGCTCTGCCCCTCGATGAGCTTCATGGTGAAGTAGAGGGTGCCGTCCTCCATCACGCCGAGATCGTGGATCGGCACGATGTTGGGGTGCTCGAGCTGGGCGGTGACCTGGGCCTCGGCGAGGAAGCGCTCGAGGGCCTCGGGGTTGGCGGTGAACTTGGCGTGGATGACCTTCATCGCGGCGGCGCGGTGGAAGTCGTGGTCCTCGATGGCGAGGACCGCACCCATGCCGCCGGCGGCGAGCGGCTTGTCGATCGCGTAGCGCGCCTCGGTGCCCTGCGCGGCGATGCGCCGCGTGAGTCCCGGCGGCACCGCGCTGCTGTCACCGCGCGCGATGCGCGCGGTGACCATGTCGGCG
>JACDGQ010000032.1:0-12991 GCA_013821615.1 Planctomycetota bacterium | reverse complement strand
GGCGAGCACCGAGCCGCGGGACAGCTGCAGCTTGGCATCGAGCTGCTGGGTGTCGGCTGGCAGGCGGGTGTTGATGCGCGTGCGCAGGTTGGTGCGCGTGAAACTGCCCGAGCGCGTCACCGCCTGGGTCGACGGCGCGCCAGTGCCCATGGCGCTGCCCGCGCCCGACGGCGTGGTGCCCGGGTTCACGCCGCGCGCAGTGACCACGGTGTCGGCGAGCTGCGATCCGGGCGTGCTGGCCGTGCCGAAGTTGGCCGCCAGGGTGCGGTCCTTCTCCACCGGGGTGGCCTGCGGGGCTGGCTTGGCCGGCGCAAAATTCGAGGCGATGCGCGTTGCCGCGGCCGTGTTGCGTTCATCCCAGGCGGTACCGGCGGCAGTCGCCGCGCGATCCTGGGTGTCGCCGCTCGCCGGCTTGGCCGCCGACCCCGCGATGTGCAGGTCGGTCATCACCGTCTCGTTGGGGTCGAGGGTCGGCATGCGCTGGCCGGTCGGGGGTGGCGCAACCACCCCTGGCGCCGGCTTGGCGCCGACCGTCGTCGCCGACTTGGTCTCGCCCTTGGTGACCACCGCGGTCGGCGGACGCGTGCCCTGGGTCGCGAGCAGGTCCTGCGCATCCGGTTGCGGCGGCGCGCGCCGCACCGCCTCGGTCGGCGGACGCGTGGTCTGCGTCGCCATCAGGTCCTGCGCATCCGGTTGCGCGGCGGGCGGGGTGCGCCGCACCGCCTCGGTCGGCGGACGCGTCATCTGCGTGGACATCAGATCATGCGCATCCGCAGCCGGTGCGGGCGGCGCCGGCGGGGTACGCCGCACCGCCTCGGTCGGCGGACGCGTCATCTGCGTCTCCATCAGGTCCTGCGCTTCCGCAGCCGGTGCGGGCGGCGCCGGCGGGGTACGCCGCACCGCCTCGGTCGGCGGACGCGTCATCTGCGTGGACATCAGATCATGCGCATCCGCAACCGGTGCGGGCGGCGCCGGCGGGGTACGCCGCACCGCCTCGGTCGGCGGACGCGTCATCTGCGTCTCCATCAGGTCCTGCGCTTCCGCGGGCGTCAACGGCGGTCCCGCCGCCGCGCGCCGTACCGCCTCGGTGGGCGGGCGCGTCATCTGGGTGGCACTGAGGTCGTGCGCCTCCGGTGCGGGTGTGGACGGCGCGCGCCGCGCCTCGGTTGGCAGGCGCGTCCCCATGGTCGCGCGCGGGTCTTCCGCGGCGGCGCCCGGGAAGCGCGTCTCGGCCGTGCCGCGGCCCTCTTCGCCGCGCCGCTCACCCGGGATGGGCAGGGAACCCCTGCCGAAGTCGGCCACCGGCAATGTGGCCTGGAGATCCTGTTCGTCGGCGGGCGGCACGGGGGCCGCCGCCGGCTTGAGGAAGTTGGTCGCCATGGTCGCCGCGGGGTCGCTGGACGGCACCTGCGGGACCGACGGGGTGGGCACCTTGGGATCGGACTGGTCGCTCATCGCCATGACCTCGGCTCGCTGGTGGGGATCGTGCGGACGCTTACGCGCGCATGCGACCGCCATACATGCCCCAGTGGTGGGGCCCAGGACGGCGGTCCGGCGAAAGCATCACCTCCCGGACCCAGGATGCCAGCCGTGGGTGCCGGGGCGTCGCAAGGGGTGCCGGGGCGCTCCGGAACCGGGCTTTCAGGGCACGCCACCACGCTCGTGCCGACGTGAGGAGGGACGTACCTCCAGTCAATGCGGCAGCCCATCCCGTTCGACCAGCTCTCGCGGCAGGAGCAGCGCCTGCGGCGAGGCGGCCATGACGTTGGGCAGGTTGTTGAACCAGAACAGGCCGAGCACCGGCTCGTGCAGCCGCCACAAGCGGCCATCCATGCCCGGCGGGACCGGCACCGTCACCCAGTCGCCGTTGACGTCGACCGCCTTGGCGACCGCCCCCTCGGGATCGAGGACCTGGTGCGGTCCGCCCGGGTGGTAGGCGGTGCGCGTGTAGTAGTATTCGATCTGCCGGGTGCCCTTGGGCACGTAGATGTACATGTCCTGCATGACCTGGGTGTTGCGGTAGTCGCGCGTGCTGCCGAGCGGGATGGTCGCGGCCAGCCCCGGAGCCACCGTCATCGACCACCACGAGCCGTGGTCATCGTAGTCCAGGTAGTAGAGTCCGGGATGCGGGACGGCGATGTGGTGGTGGGTGGTCTCCTTGTTGGGCAGCTTGCCCTTGGCGATCTCGACATGGGCGGCATCGCTGACCACGAAGCGGTTGATGCCGTGCCAGGCGTCGCCGGCCCAGGTATCGAACTCCAGTGGCTCGCCAGTCGCGCTCCACAGCGCGTAGACCTGGGAGCCCTGGTAGGACTGCTGGCTGCGGATCTGCGCCGTCGCGGACGGCAGGTCGGGCCAGCGCACCGGCACCAGCGTGTCCGAGAAGGTCACCGCCGCGCCGATCTCGCGGGGCTGGAAATAGGCGATGCCGGCCTGGAAGTCCGCCTCCGTCTCGTCGTGCGTCCACGGGCGGTCGACCATCCAGTCGGCATGGTCCTTGCCGGGCTGCTGGTTCGCGCCCCAATTCTGGCGGATCATCTCCCACGAGACCAAGGCGCTGGTGCGCATGCGGTAGAGCTGGGTCATGATCGCGGTGGAGAGTTTCGCCTTGTCGGCCTCGCTGCCCCCCTCGCGGTTGCGCATCCAGTCCAGGTGCACGTAGCGCAGGTAGCGCTTGAGCTGGTCGAGGCGCGCCTGCACGTCGGGCCGGTCGCTGGCCGCCGCGGCGGCCGCGGCGACGTCGCGGAAGGCGAGGCCGAGCAGGTGACGGCTGAGGAACGGATGCGCACCGGGATCGAGCCGGTCGAAATAGCGGCGCATCGCCGCCGCGCCCGGGCCGAAGGCGCGGGCGTAGAAATCGTCGAGCAGCGCCGCCACGTCCGCCTCGGGATTCCACATCAGCCGGTTGGCGATGTAGTAGCCGCGCCCGTTGACGCCCCAGCTGGCGGTGCTCTCGGCGCTGATCGAGGTGCCACCCGCCGCGACGATGGCGCGCATGCGCGCCTGGGTGCCACGGCAGTCGTTGGTCCAGCTGCCGGGCAGGCGGTCGTAGCTCCACAGCCACACCGAGAAGTATTCGTAGAACCCGAGGTTGCGGCAGCGTTGCGGCCACAGCGCGTCGCGCTCCGCCGCGGTGCGTTCGCCCTGGCCGAGCGCGGCGAGCAGCACGTGCACGTTCGGTTCGAGAGTCAGTTTCGGCGGATCCCAATGGGCGTTGTACGAATACAGGCCCACCATTTTTCCGGGATAGCGCTGCCGGACCGCGCGCGCCGCCTCGTTGGCCATGCCGAAGACGCGGTCGCTGACGCTGCCCAGGGCGAGCGAGGCCGGGCTCTGCGAGTGGGCGGTGTTGTCGGCCGGCTCCAGCGAGACCATGTCGGCGTCGGGATGGTCGCGGAAGAAGTCGAGCGCATAGTCGACCACCAGCTTGCGCACCGCGGGCTCGGCGAGTTCGAGCTGCGGTCCCTGGCGCTTGCCGTCGACCAGCGCCAGCCATTCGGGATGCTGGTCGAAGGCGGCCTGGTTGCGGCGGATCACGTCGTCGAGGTTGTGGCCGGCATTGACCGTGAAGGATTCCGCCTGGCGGTTGCGGCGGCGCCAGGCGACGTAGTCGGCGTCCTGCTGCGCGCCGCCCGAGCCGGCCTCGCACCACATGGCGCGCGCCAGGATCGCCGGCCGGTCATCGAGGTCGCGGGCGAAGGTCAGGGCCTGCGCATGCGGCACCACCTCCCATTCCGGGGCGGGGAAGAACCACCGGCAGCCGAGCTCCTCGAGCAGGCGGTAGGCGGCGTGGCTGGCGCCCAGCGCGGTCGCGCCGATCAGCCGCAGGCGCCCCGGCGCGCTGCGGATGGCGTAGGCCTCGCGGCCGTCGGCGCCGTGCAGCGCCAGGGGCCGCTCGAGCGCGGGATCGGGGAACTCGGAGAGGGTGCCGAGCACGATGCCGTGGCTGCCGTCGCCGGACTCGATGGCGAAGGTGGCCCCGGCGATGCGGCCCAGGAACGCCGCCAGTTCCTCCGCAACTACGCGGGTCGCCGCGGATGCGCCGGCGCTGATGACCACCGGCAGCAGCGCGCGGCCGCCGCTGGCCAACGCGACGGAGGCGGGCTCCGCGGCGTTGGCCGCCGTGACCAGGGCGAACCACATGAGCAGCGGCAGCAGCACGCGGACCGGGAGGACGGGATTCATTTCACCACCGCACGATAGAGGAAGGGACGCCGGAACATGCCGCCGAAGTGCAGCGGGCAGAGCCCGCGCAGCGTGACGCGGTGCGGGCCGGGCTTCACCGCATCCTTGAGATCGACGTCCCAGGCGAAGGTGTAGTCGTTGCGCCACCACGGCTCGGGGAAGGGGCGGTGCGCGACCAGCCGGTCGTCGAGATAGAGCCAGCACTCGTTGAACAGCCCCGGGAACATCAGGTGGACGTCGCCCGCGACCTGGTCCGCGCCCAGGGTGATGGTGGTCTGGTACCAGTAATGGCCGGTGTAGCTCTGGCGGTCGGGATGGCGGATGCCCTGGGCCTGCAGGTAGAGGTCGCTGCGCACCAGCTCCCAGGCGTCCGGCCAGTCCTTGCGCGCCGCGGCGTCCAGCGCCGTCCCGCGCGCATTCCAGAGGGTGAGATCGGCGGCCTCGGCGTACCAACCGCGCGCCAACCCGGTGTCGTGGGGATCCCGGCGGAAGGCCCACGCCAGCGGCAGCGCAGAGATGAACGTGCCGGTGGTGCCGTCGCAGCGCTGCGCGAGTTCGCGCAGATACTGCACCTCGCCAGGCCACCACGCCGGGCCGCTTTCGCCGATCGCCTTGTAGGTGGTGGCGGTGGGCTCGAGCGCGGTCAACTTCTCACGCGCCGCCAGGGCGCGTTCACCGGCGGCGACCGCGGCCGCGTACTCGCAGCGCGCGGAGGCCGCAGCGGTCATCTCGACGTAGCCCTCGATCACCGCGAAGCCGAGCGCGGTGGAGCGCAGGCGCTCGAGATAGAGCTTCTGGTTGCGCGTGGGCGCCGCCACGGCGCGCAGCGGCGCGAGCGCGGCGTCGGCGCGGGCGAGATGCGCGCGCAGCGCCGCCACCAGCTCCGGGGTGTAGATCGCCGGGGCGGCGAAGCACTCGTGCTCGGTGACCAGGGTGCCCTGCCAGGCGGCGTAGATCGCGCCCCAGTAGTCCGCCATCGGCGCCGCTGCGGGGCCGTAGAAGGCCGGGTAGAACGCGGCGAGCAGCGCCGCGACGTCGGCGTCGGGATCCCACATCAGCTGACCGCGGAAGTAGAGGTTGAGGAAGGTGGTGGCGGTGGCGCCGCGGCTCTCGGTGCCGATGCCCAGGATCCCCGCCGTGCGGTAGTGCTTCACGTCGGCGGCGAAGACCGCGTGCGAGGGATCGGGCAGGTCGCGCCACACCAGCTGCCCCTGGTCGTAATCGTAGATCGCAAGCCGCCCGGCGGTGAGCCGCGCCCAGCGGTAGAGCATCGCCTTGTACTCGCCGGCCGGCGGCGATTCGGGGTCGTCCATGCCGTGGTTGGGGTCGATGTCGATCGGCGCCAGCCACATCACCAGGTTCGGCTCGACCGCGGTCACCTGCTGCGGCGGGATGGTGACGTTGGCGTAGGCCATGCCGCCGATGCGCGTCGGGCTGTCCGGGTGGCGGGCGCGCAGCAGGCGCGCGACGTTGTTGTAGAGCGCCATCATCGCGTCGGTGCGCGACGGCTGCAGCGCGAACTTGTCGTCGAGACCGGCCGCGAGTTCATGGTCGCGCGGCGACTCGCCGCGGTAGTTCCCGTCCTCGATGGCGAGCGAGATGCCGGGCACGCCCTTGGCGTATTCAGGCTCGATGCGTCGGGCGACCTCCTGCGCGGTGGCCTCGTCGGCGAGCGGCACGTCGAAGGGCGTCTTGCCCGCGGGGATCAGCGTGGTGGTGTACTGGCCCAGGGCATGACCCATGCCGGCCATGCTGGTCTCGGTCATGAAGTTGCGGCGCCGGAAATCATCGGCACCGGTGCCGTCGGCGTTCCAGCTCAGCCAGTAGTGGCGGATCTCGAAGGGCGGCGCATAGGCGAGATCGAGGTCGCCGATGGTCAGGCGCGGGGTCTCGGGGATGCATTCGCCGAGTGCCGACGGCAGGTACCACCGGCAGCCCCACGACTGCAGCAGCCGCGTGACCGCGAAGTAATGCGACTCGTCGTTGCTGCCCGCGAGGTAGACGCGCTCGCCGACCCGGCGCTGGACGATCGCGTCGGCGCGCAGCAGGGGCGCCGGCTTGGCCACGCGGGCGAGGGCCTGGCGCAACGAGGGTTCGGCCTCCAAGGCGGCGGCGCCGACCAGGATGGTCGGACCAGCGCCGCCTGCGGCGTCGGCCAGCGCCGGCTTGGCGCCGGTCATCAGCGCGATGCAGCGGACCAGGTCCTCCGCAGCGCGCTTCTCCCAGGGGCCGGCGTGGGCCGAGACCACGACGGTGGTGGTGGTCGCACCCGCATCGGCGATGACCAGGTCGGCCGCCTGCGCAGCGACCGCGCTCAAGCACAGCAGGAAGAGGCAGGCGCACCTGCGCATGACCGGTACCCGCACCCGGGGCGAGGACGCTCTGCAGCCGATGATGGAGGTGGGCGTTGGTGAGATCGATGCCAGCATCGCGGGGACTCGCAGGAGGGGTTCGGGGAACGGCACCATGGCATGATTTCCGGTTGAGCGTCTGATGGGCAGGCCCGCTGGACGTTGCCGGCGTCGGAGCAGGCGTTTGCGTCGATGTGGCCACGAGGAACGGGCCACTGATCCATCTGTGAGGAGTGGAGGCCGCAGTCAGCAGGACGGCGGCTCACGAACCCGCAGGCGGTCCGGTGGCAGGGGAACGCAGACGGCTGCACGGAACCACTCTATCTATCCGCCGCTCGCTCCCAGGGTCAAGGCTCCCCCTCGGCACTCCGCAAGCGCGGTCCGGAATCCCGGCATGCACATCCATATCGGCTTCCGCCTGCGTTTCGCCATCCCGGCGCCGACGCCGATGCTGCTGCTGCTCCAGGTCTATCCCGGCCCCTACCAGTTCCGGCGCCCGGAAACCCTCACCTATTCGCCACCGCCTGCGGCGCCAGGCGACGCCTACACCGACCTCTTCGGCAACGCCGCACGCCGTCTGGTCGCCCCGGCCGGCGTCTTCGAGATCAGCAGCGATGGCGTGGTCGCGGTCACCGGCCTGCCCGACCCCGTGCAGTGGCAGGCGGTGCAGCACCCCATCGACACCCTGCCGATCGGCACCCTCGGTTTCCTGGTCGCCTCGCGCTACTGCGAGATCGACCGCCTCGGCGAATTCGCCTGGCAGCGCTTCGGCAAGGGTCCGACCGGCTACCTGCGCGTGCAGGCGGTGTGCGACTTCGTCCACCAGCACATCACCTTCGGCTACGCCTTCGCGCGCGCGACCAAGACCGCCTTCGAGGTGTTCAACGAACGCCAGGGCGTGTGCCGCGACTTCGCCCACCTCGCGATCACGCTGTGCCGCTGCCTCGGCATCCCCGCGCGCTACGCGACCGGCTACCTCGGCGACATCGGCGTGCCCGCCGATCCGTCGCCGATGGATTTCTCCGCCTGGTTCGAGGTCTATCTCTCCGGCACGTGGTTCACCTTCGATGCCCGCCACAACCTGCCGCGCATCGGCCGCGTGGTGATGGCGTATGGGCGGGACGCCGCAGATACGGCCCTGACCACCTCGTACGGCCCGACCGTGCTGCAGCACTTCGAAGTGTGGAGCAAGGAGGTCTGAGCGGGCGCGCGCCAGGCGCGCTTCACGCCAGGCTGCCGAGCCAGTTCAGCAGCAGCCGCTCGCCCTGCGCGGTGGCACCCGGCTGGCGGTGGTATTCCGGATGGAACTGCACGCCGGCGCGCGGCAGGCGCTCATGGCGGATGCCTTCGATGCCGTCGCTGGAGCGCGCGATCACCCGGTAGCCGGGCGCCAGACGCGCGACCTGCCACGAGTGGTTCTCGACGCAGCGCGGCCTGGCGATGCCCGCGAACAGCGGATCGTCGCTGAGGACCTCGATCGGCCAGACCGGGTCCTTGCGGTTGGCCGGCAGCCGCACGAGCGCGCCGCCCGCCGCGACCGTCAGGTACTGCATGCCGAAGCAGATGCCGAGCACCGGCACCTGC
Source organism: Planctomycetota bacterium (assembly GCA_013821615.1). Classification (GTDB taxonomy): domain Bacteria; phylum Planctomycetota; class UBA11346; order UBA11346; family UBA11346; genus BOG-1363. Next base: position 4,871 of record JACDGQ010000032.1, on the reverse strand, counting down.
GGCAAGCGTGCGAGCAGCTCGGTCAGCGCGGCGAAGGACGCCAGGGTGACGCCGTTCTGCGGATCGTTGGCGTGATGCTCCACCAGGTTGGAGCGGCTGCCGGACAGGATGATGCCCGCGGGTGGAGTTACGCTCAGACGCACGGGGTCGATGCGGGTGTGATGATGCGGAATCGCCGTGAAACCCGTCTTGGTTGCGGCGGCGGGCACGGCGGCGAAGCGCTTCTTCCAATAGCCGGGCTTGGCGACTTCGGGCCACAGGTCGATGAAGAGGACCACGGGCATGGCGCGAGTATGGCGGTGGTGGTCGGGCGGCAAATCAGAAGGAGGTCATGAGGCGGGGCGTCCGCGCACCGGTCACTTCGCCTTCCAGATCGGGAACGAATTCGTCACCGCGCTCGCCGGTAGGACGATGGTCTCGCCCGCGCGCACCTGCTTCTTGACGATCGGCAGATGCCCGGTCGTGCACTTGACGCTCATGTCGGTGGCGACGAAGCCCAGGGCGGGCAGGTCGAGGCCGTCGGGCGGCGTCCCGACGACGACGTAGAGGACGCCGCCACCGACCACCTTCAGCGTGCAGGCGGCGGGCTCCTTGAAGGGGCGCTTGGCGTAGCTGAAACCCTGCAGCGCCGCTGGCACGGCGCTGAACAGGTAGTCGCGGTTGCTGTAGGCCGGCTGGTTGGCGGCCAGGTTGCCGACCGGATCGCCGGTCGACAGCGTGACCACCGCCGGGCCGTCCGGGTCGGCGCCGAGGGTGCCGTCGCCAAACGGGTCGGCGAGCGCCGGGGCGATGAACGCGCGCATCAGCTCGCCGCTCTTGGCCTGCTCCAGGGCCTTCTTCACGGCCACGGCCTCATCGAAATTTCCCGCCTTGGTGGCCTTCTCCAGGGCCTTCTGGAGGGTGGCGACCAGCTTGGCGTTCTCCTCCAGCAAGCGCTTGCGGAAGTCGCCGAAGGCCTTGGCGAGCGCGGGCCCCGAATTATCGAGCTGGTCGCGCGCCACCTTGGGGAGTTCGTCAGCGGCCGTGGCGACGGCGAGGGCCGCGAACCATGCGAGCAGGACCGCGAGAATGGCTGGCATGGGCGTTCCAGGTGGGGATGAGCGGCCTTGTCCTCAACGGACTGCGTGCCGGACTGTGAGGGCCCGGACGGCGCATGCCGTGCGACTATGGACCGGCCCAGACCCGCCCGCAACCAGATCAGCGCGGTGATCCGGTCATGTGCACCACCTGTGGACGACGCTGGGAGGGCGCCGTCGCCTCGCCGCCCAGCCTGCTAGCGGCCGGTGACCGTCGTCGCCTTCCCATCCGCGATGGTCGTCTCCTCATGGAAGCCGCAGCGGAAGGCGAGGGGCGCTGACAAACCCGGCTTGGTGGTCCCGGCGACGTTCTTGAGCTTGTCCGCATCGGCGACGTTGGTCAGGGCGTTGTTGCTGATGGTGGCGCCATAGCTTTCGGCGCAGCGCAACAGCGGCCGCGGCTGGCCGATGCACTCGATGATGTTGTCGCGGATGGTGATGGTGCTGAAGTCGCACTTCGCGTTGAAGCCGAACAGGCCCTCCGTGCGGGGCGTCGGCGTGGTGTTGGTGATGATGTGGTTGTTGCGGATCTCGAGGTGGTTGAACACCTCGTTCATCCACATGACGCCCCGGCCCGGGTTCTTCACCAGGTTGTCGTGGAACGATGCCGGCCCCGCGGCGTCGGCGTTGCCGAAGGCGGAGATGAGATTCATCCCATCCGCCTTGACCGGGTCGAAGTCGAACAGGTTGTGGTCGATCTCGACCCCGTTGCGCACGAACTCCAGGGCGTAGCCGTGCAGGAAGAGGTTGTGATGGAAGTGGAAGGTCTTGCCGCTGGCTGGCACCGGTCCGCCGGCGTGTTTCGGGATGGAAATGGTGCCGTGGCAGATGTTGTACGAGATCTCGTTGTCCTCATCGTTCTCGAAGGGGAACTCCATCGAGAAGTTGACCGCGATGCTGTTGTGGTGGACGTTGCAGCGCTTGCCTTGGCGCACCTTGATGCCGTAGAATTCATTTTGCGCGGCCTGCCGCGTGCGCACGAAGCGATTGTTGGCGATCTCGCAGTCGGCCATCCAGATGGCGAAGATGGCGCCGCCGGTGATGCCACCCTTGGTGCCCGGCTGCCCGCGATCCCAGCGTCCGCCGGCGTCGATGAATTCGCAGTCGGTGATCTTCGCGCCCTTCATCCCGAAAGTGCGGACGCCGCTCCACAGCACCTCCTGGATGCGCACATTGCTCAGACGTAGATCGGTCGGCTCCCACGCGAACAAGGCGCCGTGAAGCTGCGGACCGCGCAGCGTCATGGCGGAGATCGAGACCTTCTGCGCCTTGTCCTGCAGCCGGAACAGATAGGCGTTGGTATCCATGCCCTTGGTCTTCATCTCCGGATCGGGCAGCGTGGCGGTCGACGGCTTCCAGCCGGCCGCGCCGATGATGATGGTCTGCTCCATGCCCGCCCCGGTGATGGTCATGCCGCTCTTCGGCGCGAGCGGCGCGTCGATCGCGAAGGTCCCGGGACCGATGACGATGGTCGAGCCCTCGGCGCCGTCGCGGATCGCCGCGACCAGTGCGGCAGAGGTGGTGATAACCTCGGCGGCAAAGACTCCGGATGCCGTCAGCACGCCCAAGAGCAGGGGCTGCAGGAAGGACAGGATGCGCATAGCGGCTCCAGGACGGACGTGGCGGGCGTGGCCAGGAACGGTCACGAGGAGACTCCGTGACGGTTTCATTTAGAAGGTTCTAATTATTATACCTTCGCGGCTTTATGGCGTTGTCGCCGAGCCTCTGCCGCGCAGATGGGTGCGGTGTTGGACGAAGCCAGAAAATGCCCTGCAATTCCTGCGCGTCGTCCGCCTTGCCATCCAGTCCGGATGGCCGGCGACGCTTGGCCGCCATTATCGACACCACACTAGCGCAGCGGCAACGCCTTCACCCCATCCGCGACCTTGCCGGCGTCGATCCAGCCGATCGCGCCAGGGGTGCGCGCGACCAGCGCGACCAGTTCGTCCTCGCTGTTGACCTGCTCGGGCATGCTGCCCTTACCGGTGAAAACCAGCTTCTTCCAGCCGGTGATGAACTGCTGGGGGCTCTTCCCGAGGCGTTGCAGCAGACTCTCGTGGCTGCCCCCGCCGCGGAGCACGACCACCACCACCTTGGTGCCGTCCTCCCACGTGGTGCGCTTGCCGAGGAAGAAGGCGCGCAGCTCGTCTTCGCTGAGTGCGGTGGTGGTGGCACGGCCGTTGACGATCACCGCATCATCGGCTCCGGCGGCGGCGACGCAGGCGAAGAGCGCGGCGAGGAGTGCAGGGACGGTGCGCATGGTCGGTCCTCCGGGGTCCGGCTCAGAAGTCGAACGTGGTCTTGAGGGCGAAGTAGCCCCAGACCTCGTCGAAGCCGGCATGCGGCTGCTCAGCGGCGCGCAGCAGGGAGGTGCCGTGGATCCAGGTGTACTCGGCCTTGATGAGCCAGTGCTCGATGGGGTCGAAGCGCACGGCGGCGGTGAAGCCGTAGAACTTGTCCTTGGCGGCGGTGACGGTGTCCACCTCGTTCCACTGCCAGATGCCCTCCACCTCCCACTGCGGCGCCAGGCGCCAAGCTGCCGAGAGGTAGGCCGAGTGGATGATCTGGTAGACCGGAATGGTGACGGGGATGCCGGCATCGCCGTGCAGCAGTCCCTTCAGATACCAGTACTCGGCCTCGGCAGCCAGGGTCAGGTCGCCGCGCTGGTATTCGACTGAGACGATGGTGTCCCAGAGCTGGTTGAAGTTCAGCTGCGCCGCACTTCCAGGAATGAGGGGCACGATAGCCCCGGGCTGGATCGTTCCGGCCACGTCAAGACCGCGCAGGTTGAAGAGCGAGTATTTGAGGCGCAGGCCTTCGAGCGGGGTGTTCCAGGTGACGTTGGCGCCATCGACGGCTTCGATATGCACGCGGTCCAGGTCGAGACCGCGATCGAAAAAGATGTCGTGGATGGTACCCTCATGGGGGTCGGAACTCTGGCCGCCAAGGTAGGTCATGAAATCGAACGATCCGAACGCATCGGCATTGACCGTGCCATGCACGCCGAGGCCGTTGACTGCAAGGAAGTAGTCGCGCAGCCGCGGGTTGTAGACCGCCATCGGGATGAAAACCGAAGTTCGCGTCACATCAAGGTCGCGATAGTCATTGTACAGCCCGTGCCCCATCTTCAGGCGGCCGGCGGTGATGCCGAGGTCGAGCACGCCGTAGGTCGGCAGGCTGTAATCGCCGTAGGCCCAGTCGATTTGCGGCTTGTTGTTGAAACTGTCGCCGAAGTCCTGGGCGAAGAGCTGGATGCCGACGCGCAGGCGGTCTACCGGCGTGGCGACCGCATTGAGGGCGACTTCATTGAATTCAAAGGTGCCCTTATCCTGGCTCTCGGATGTGAACAGGGCGTTGTTGCGCGTCAGAAAGTAGCCCTGGCTGGCGAAGCCGTGGAACTGGAGGTTGTGGTCATCGGCGGCATGCGCGGCGGCGGTCGCGATGGCAAGCAGCGCTCCGGTGGCGCACAAACGGGGCATCGGGGCGCGGCGGACGGGCATGGGCAATACCTGGGTAATGCTTGTAGGGCGCCCAATGCATACCTCACCGGACGCGACGTTGTCAAATAGGTAGGAGATGCCGGTTTCAACCAGCGAGGCGCTGCGAGCCATTGGCCCCTGCCCGCTCAGCCTCGATACCTATCTCGAACTCGTCGACCAGACGGGACGCATCGCCCGTTCCGGCAAGCGCGGAGCGATCCCCGCCCACCTCGCCCCCATCCTCGAGCGCCTGGAGATCGACGCGCAGGCATGGATCGACATCATGATGCATGGCGGCCGCTTCCTTGGATAGGCC
>JACDGQ010000031.1 GCA_013821615.1 Planctomycetota bacterium | reverse complement strand
GTCGCGCAGCGAGGACATCAGCTCGCGACCGCGCTCGTCGGAGGGCGGCGCGGTGCGGGCGCGCGCGGCGTCGATCGCCGCGGCGAGCAGGGCGCGCTCCTCCGCGACCAGCGGGTCGAGCATGGCGAGGTTGGCCTGCTGCTGCGGGTCATCCCCGGTCAGGCGGCGCAGACCCGCGAATTCGTCGCCGAGCAGCGCCTCGGCCTTGCGCCACGGGTCGAGATCGCGCTCGTCGCCGGACAGGCGGAAGCCGCGCACCGCGGTCTCCTCATCCTTGAGCAGCGAGAGGAAGCGCTCGACGCGCGCCTGGACCTCGCGCGTATGGTCGACCCAGCTGCCGGCGGCGTGGTAGGAGCGCGCTGCGCAGGTGGTGATGGCGGCGATGAGGCTGAGCAGCAGCAGCGCCAGGCCGAGGCCCAGCCAGCTCTTGGCGCGGACGTTCATCGCCGGCCGGCCCCGCTGGGGATGGCGCAGGCGGCGGGCGTGGTCGGACGGCGCTCGGGCACGGCATCTCCCTGGTCACGGCACGGATGGCATCACCAGCATACCCCACAGCGGGCGCCCCCGCCGGCCCTTCCCGAGCGCCACAAGGCGAGCGCAAGCCCGATCGATCAAGGTACTTCCGTATCGCCGGCGACGGCGCATCCTTTGGCTTACCCAGCGGAGCCCGCCTCGTGATCAGCCCCTCTCGCCTCCTGCGTACCAGCCGCCGCAGCCCGCGCGCCTCCGATGAGCAGCCCTTGCGCGCCGAGCTGTTCAGCGTCACCCAGCTCGAAGGCCACGCCCGCACCATCGCCGCCACGCACCGCGTCGACCCCGCGCACGGCCCCGACCGCCTGCTGCCGCGCCTGACCGAGAACACCGCGGTGCTGGCCGAGACCCACGCCCTGGTCACTGAAGCGGTGGCCAAGGGCCGCCGCACCGCCCCCGCCGCGGAGTGGCTGCTCGACAACTACTACCTCATCGAAGAGCAGATCCGCACCGCCCGCCGGCATCTGCCGCGCGGCTACAGCCGCGAACTGCCGCGCCTGGCCGCGGGCGGCGCGATCGGCTACCCGCGCGTCTACGATCTGGTGCTGGAGCTGATCTCGCACAGCGATGGCAAGGTCGACGGCGAGAACCTCGCGCGCTTCATCGAGGCCTATCAGGGCACCGTGCACCTGACCATCGGCGAGCTGTGGGCCATCCCGATCATGCTGCGCCTGGCGCTGATCGAGAATCTGCGCCGCGTCGGCGCGAGCGTCTCGGCCGGCTGCCGCCAGCGCGAACTGGCCTGCGCCTGGGCCGACCGCATGGCCGCAACCGCCGAGAAGGACCCCTCGTCGCTGGTCTTGACCCTGGCCGACATGGTGCGCGCCAACGTCGCGCTCAGCGGCGCCTTCGTTGCCGAGTTCACGCGCCGCGTCCAGGGCCAGAGCCCGGCGCTGGCGGTCGCGACCAGCTGGATCGAACAGCGCCTGGTCGAAGTCGGCACCAGCGTCGAGCAGGCGGTGCAGGCCGAGAACCAGGCGCAGGCCGCCGACCAGGCCTCGATCGGCAATTCGATCGGCAGCCTGCGCCAGCTCTCCGCGCTCGACTGGCGCGAGTTCGTCGAAGCGATGAGCGTGGTCGACCGCTGCCTGCGCAGCGATCCTGCGCAGGTCTACGCGCGCATGGACTTCGCCACCCGCGACCAGTACCGCCACCGCCTCGAGCGGCTCGCCAAGCGTTGTCCGCGCAGCGAGCTCGAGGTCGCCGAGCAGGTCGTGCGCCTGGCGGGGGAGGGCAGCCGGGCGGCCGGCGGCGACGGCCTCGCCGAGCGCCGCGGCCACGTCGGCTACTACCTGATCGACCGCGGCCAGCGCGAGCTCGAACGCGCGGTCGCCGCGCGCCCCACCCTGGCCAGCGCCACCGAGGCGGCGGTGCGCCGCGCCCCCGCCGCCACCTACCTGGGCGGCATCCTCGCCCTGACTTTGAGCGCCGTGGCAGTGACCGTGTGGTGGTGCGAACCATGGACCAGCGGCTGGCTGGCGCGCCCGCTGCTGCTGCTGCCACTGCTCGCGACCGCGCTGGTGGTGGCCATCGCCGCCAGCCAGTGGGCGATCGCCTGCGTCAACTGGCTGGTCACCATGCTGCTGCCGCCGCGCAGCCTGGCGCGCCTCGATTTCACCGCCGGCATCCCGGCGGGCGCGCGCACCATGGTGGTGATCCCTACCCTGCTGCGCCGCGCCGCCGACATCGACGGCCTGGTCGAGGGCCTCGAGGTGCGCTTCCTGGCCAATCCCGATCCGCACCTCGACTTCGCCCTGCTCACCGATTTCGGCGACGCCGCGAGCGCCACCCTGCCCGGCGACGACGCACTGCTCGCGCAGGCGATCGCCGCCATCGAGGAGCTCAACGCGCGCTATCTCACCAAGCGCCGCGGTGTGTTCTTCCTCTTCCACCGCCCGCGCCTGTGGAACGCCCAGGAAGGCGTGTGGATGGGCCGCGAGCGCAAGCGCGGCAAGCTCGCCGACCTCAACCGCCTGCTGCTGCACGGCGAGCGCAGCGCCTTCAGCGCGGTGGTCGGCGAGACCTCGGTGTTCGGCCAGATGCGCTACATCATCACCCTCGACACCGACACCCAGCTGCCGCGTGGTGCCGCGCACCAGCTGGTCGGCACCCTCGCGCACCCGCTCAACCGCGCGCGCTTCGACGCCGCCGGGCGGGTGGTCGACGGCTACAGCATCCTCCAGCCGCGCGCCGCGATCAGCCTGCCGAGCTCGGGCAAATCGTGGTTCGCACGCATCTACAGCGGCGAGCCGGGCATCGACCCCTACAGCCGCGCGGTGTCCGACGTCTACCAGGACCTCTTCGGCGAGGGCTCGTTCGTCGGCAAGGGCATCTACGACCTCGCCGCCTTCGAGCGCGTGCTGGCCGGACGCTTCCCCGACAACCGCATCCTCAGCCACGACCTGATCGAGGGCGCCTATGCGCGCGCCGCGCTGGTCAGCGACGTCATGGTTTACGAGGACCACCCCTTCCGCTACGCCGCCGACGTCAGCCGCCGCCACCGCTGGATGCGCGGCGACTGGCAGCTGCTGCGCTGGCTGATGCCGCAGGTCCCCGACGGCGCGGGGCGCAGCGTGCCCAACACGCTTGGCGCGATCGCGTTGTGGAAGGTCGCCGACAACCTGCGCCGCAGCCTGGTCGCCCCCGCGCTGCTCGCGCTGCTGATCGGCGGCTGGACGGTGCTCGCCGGGCCGCCGCTGCTGTGGCCGGCGCTGGTCGCGGTCTTCCTGCTCAGCCCGGCGCTGCTCGGATCGCTCGCCACGCTGGTGCGCAAGCCCGCCGACCTGCCGCTGATCATGCACCTGCGCAACTGGTGGGACGGCCTCGGGGCGCAACTCGCGCAGGCCGGGTTGACCCTGGTGTTCCTGCCCTACGAGGCGGCGACCGCGGCCGACGCCATCCTGCGCACGCTGTGGCGCACCGCGGTGTCGCGGCGCCGGCTGCTGGAATGGACCACCTCCAGCGACGCCGAGCGCGGCGCGCGCACCTCGCTGCCCGGGCTCTACCGCACCATGTGGCTGGCGCCGCTGATCGCGCTCGCCACCGGCGCGTGGCTGCTGCGCACCGGCGATCCCGACCTGCCGGCCGCGGCGGGCGTGCTGCTGTTGTGGTGCGCGGCGCCGGCGGTGGCGTGGTTCATCAGCCGGCCGCTGGGCGCGGAGCGCCACCGCCTGGGCGCCGCCCAGGTCGGGTTCCTCGAGCGCCTGACGCGCAAGACCTGGCGCTTCTTCGAAGTCTTCGTCGGCGACGAGGACCACCACCTGCCGCCCGACAACATGCAGGAGTTCCCCAGCCAGGTGGTCGCGCACCGCACCTCGCCGACCAACATCGGCCTGGGGCTGCTCGTCAACCTCGCCGCCCACGACTTCGGCTACGTCGCGCTGCCGCGCCTGCTCGAGCGCACCACCGCCACGCTCGACACGCTGGACCGTCTCGAGCGCCACCGCGGGCACTTCCTCAACTGGTACGACACCCGCACCCTGCAGCCGCTGCACCCGCGCTACGTGTCGTTCGTCGACAGCGGCAACCTCGCCGGACACCTGCTGGTGCTGCGCCCGGGCCTGCTCGGCCTGGCCGAGACCGGCATTTGGTCGGGCATCGCCTTCGCCGGCCTGCGCCACACCCTCGACTGCCTGATCGCGGTCGACACCGACGCCGCGCGCGCGCTGACGCTGCTCGCCCTGCGCGCGCGCCTGCTCGCCGGCGCAACCGAGGCCGCCGGTAGCATCGAACGCTCGCTGGTGCTGCTCGGCGAGGTCGGCAACGCCGCCGACGAGCTCGCTGAAACCCTGCCCGCGAACGGCGAGGAGGAGCGCCGCTGGTGGACCGCCGCGCTGGCGCGCGAGGCGCGCGAGCACCGCGACCACCTGGTCGAGATCGCACCGTGGTGCCTGCTGCCGCCACCGCCCGGCTTCCTCTGGCAGATCGGCTCGCCGCGGCCATCGGCCAACTTGCAGGAGCTGCGCGGTGAACTCGCGCGCCTCGACGCCGGCCCCAGCCCGCAGGACATCGCCCGCCTCGACAGCACCCTGCTGCCGCTGCTCGCACGCCTGCTCGCCGAGCACGGCGGCGGCACGCCCTCGCCCCAGGTCGCCTCGGCGATGAAGTGGGTCGGCGATCTGCGCGCCCCCCTGCAGCTCGCCGCGGAACGCGCTGCGCGCCTGATCAACCGCCTCGAGTCTCTCGCGCGGCGCTGCGGCGAGTTCGCCGACATGGAATGGCGCTTCCTCTTCGACCCGGCGCGCGACCTCTTCCTGATCGGCTTCAACGTCAGCGACAACCGCCTCGACCGCGGCTGCTACGATTTGCTCGCCAGTGAAGCGCGCCTGGCCAGCTTCGTGGCCATCGCCCAGGGCCAGGTCCACCAGGACCACTGGTTCAGCCTCGGCCGGCTGCTGACCTCATCGCACCTCGCGCCCGCGCTGCTGTCGTGGTCGGGCTCGATGTTCGAGTACCTGATGCCGCTGCTGGTCATGCCGACCTACGACAAGACCCTGCTCGACCAGACCTACAAAGCGGTGGTGCAGCGCTCGATCGACTACGGCCGCCAGCGCGGCGTGCCGTGGGGCATCTCGGAATCGGGCTACAATTTCACCGACGCGCAGCTCAACTACCAGTACCGCGCCTTCGGCGTGCCCGGCCTCGGCCTCAAGCGCGGCCTCTCCGACGACCTGGTGGTCGCACCCTACGCCACGGTGATGTCGCTGATGGTCGCGCCCGAGGCGGCGTGCCGCAACCTCGAGCGCCTGGTCGCGGACGGCAACGAGGGCGCCTACGGCCTCTACGAAGCGATCGACTTCACCGCCGCGCGCATGCCGCGCGGCGTGAGCAGCGTGACGGTGCGCTCGTTCATGGTCCACCATCAGGGCATGAGCCTGCTCGCGCTGCTCTACGTGCTGCGCGACCGCCCGATGCAGCGGCGCTTCACCGCCGATCCGCTGTTCAAGGCCACCGAGCTGCTGCTGCAGGAGCGCATCCCCAAAGCCGCGCCGATGACCTACCCGCACGCGGCCGAGGCCGAGACGGTGCGCGAAGAGAGCGCCAGCCAGGTCGACAACCTGCGCACCTTCACCAATCCGAGTTCCGCGGTGCCCGAGGTCCACCTGCTATCCAACGGCCGCTGGCACGTCGTGGTCAGCAGCGCCGGCGGCGGCGCCAGCCGCTGGAAGGACCTCGCCATCAACCGCTGGCGCGAGGACGGCACCCGCGACGGCTACGGGCTGTTCTGCTATCTGCGCGACATCGACCTCGGCGAGTTCTGGTCGACCACCTGGCAGCCGACGCTGAAGGCCGCGAAGAGCTACGAGGCGGTGTTCACCCAGGGCCGCGCCGAGTTCCGCCGCCAGGACCACGACCTCGACGCGTGGACCGAGATCGCGGTCTCGCCCGAGGACGACATCGAGCTGCGCCGCACCACCCTGACCAACCGCGGGCCGACCACGCGTCTGCTCGAGATCACCAGCTTCGCCGAGGTCGTGGCCGGCCCCGCGAGCGGCGAGGCCGCGCACCCGGCGTTCAGCAACCTCTTCGTGCAGACCACCATCCTGCGCGAACACCGCGCGCTGCTCGCGACGCGGCGCAAACGCAGCGCGAGCGAGCGCCCGCCGTGGGTGCTGCACCTGATGGCGCTACGTGGCCGCGAACACGGCGAGGCCAGCTACGAGACCGACCGCGCGCGCTTCATCGGCCGCCTGCGCAGCGCGGCCGAGCCCGCGGCCATGCTCCAGGCCGGCGCGCTATCGGACAGCGCCGGCCCGGTGCTCGACCCGGCCCTGGCGATCCGCCGCACCATCGTGCTGCAGCCCGGCGAGACCGCGACCTTCGACCTGGTCTACGGCTGCGCCGAGACCGAAGAGGGCGCGCGCGCCCTGGTCGCCAAGTACCACGACCGGCGCATCGCCGACCGCGTCTTCGGTCTGGCCTGGACGCACAGCCAGGTGGTGCTCGCCCAGCTCAATGCCAGCGAGGCCGCCGCCCAGGTCTACGGCCGCCTCGCCGGCGCGATCGTCTATCCGACCGCGCTGCGCCGCGCCGGTGCCGCGGTGCTGCTCGGCAACCGCCGCGGCCAGTCCGGACTGTGGAGCTACGGCATCTCCGGCGACCTGCCGATCGTGCTGCTGCGCCTGGCCGACACCGAGAAGATGGACCTGGTCCGCCAGGTCGTGCAGGCGCACACCTACTGGCGCATGAAGGGCCTGACCGTCGATCTGGTGATCTGGAACGAGGACCACTCGGTCTACCGCCAGGCGGTCAACGACCAGATCATGGGCGTGATCTCGGCGCACTCCGCGGCCGGCCTGATGGACCGCCCGGGCGGCATCTTCGTGCGCCGCGCCGAACAGATGTCGGACGAGGACAAGATCCTCATGCAGACCGTGGCGCGCGTGGTGATCAGCGACAACGGTGGCAGCCTCGCGCAGTTCGTCGACCGGCGCGCCCGTCCTGAACCACCGCAGCCGCGCTTCGCTGCCACGCGCCCGGTGCGCACCGAGAGCCCCGGTCCCGCCGTGGCCGCGCGCCCCGAGCTGCGCTTCGCCAACGGCCTGGGCGGCTTCAGCGCCGACGGCAGCGAGTACGTCATCACCCTCGACCCCGGTCAGGTCACGCCCGCGCCGTGGGTCAACGTCATGGCCAACGCCGAGTTCGGCACGGTCATCAGCGAAGCGGGCTCGGCGTACAGCTGGGCCGAGAACTGCCATGAGTTCCGCCTGACGCCGTGGCACAACGACGCGGTCGCCGACCCCAGCGGCGAGGCCTTCTATCTGCGCGATGAAGAGACCGGCCGCTGCTGGTCGCCGACTCCCGCGCCGCTGCGCGGCAGCGGCACCTACACCATCCGCCACGGCTTCGGACGCAGCGTGTTCAGCCATCTGGAGGGCGGCATCGCCAGCGAGCTGACCATCGCCGTCGCCCACGACGCGCCGGTCAAGCTCGCGGTGCTGCGCCTGCGCAACCTTTCCGGCCGGCCACGCCGGCTCGCCGCGTTCGGCTACGTCGAGTGGGTGCTGGGCGAGCTGCGCCAGAAGACCGCCATGCACGTGGTCACCGAGCTCGACCGCAAGACCGGCGCGCTGCTCGCGCGCAACGCCTACAACACCGAGTTCCAGGGGCGCGTGGCGTTCTTCACGGTCAGCGACCCGGCGCGCCTGGTCAGCGGCGACCGCGTCGAATTCCTCGGCCGCAACGGCACCTACGCCAACCCGGCGGCGCTCGGCCGCACGCGCCTCTCCGGCCGCGTCGGCGCCGGACTCGACCCGTGCGCGGCGCTGCAGGCGACCCTCGAGCTGGCCGAGGGGCAGGAACGCGAGCTGGTGTTCGTGCTCGGCGCCGGCAAGGATCTCGACGAGGCGCAGGGCCTCGCCACCCGCTTCGTGAGCGGCGGCGCCGCGCGCGCGGCCATCGACGCGGTGTGCGCGTGGTGGCGCCACACCCTCGGCGCCGTCCAGGTCGAGACCCCCGATCCCGCGGTCGACGCCCTCGCCAACGGCTGGCTGCTCTACCAGACGCTGTCCTGCCGCTTCTGGGCGCGCACCGGCTTCTACCAGTCGGGCGGCGCCTACGGCTTCCGCGACCAGCTCCAGGACGCCATGGCGCTGGTGCACGCCGAACCGAGCCAGGCGCGCGCGCACCTGCTGCGCGCCGCCGGGCGGCAGTTCGCCGAGGGCGACGTGCAGCACTGGTGGCACCCGCCCATCGATCGCGGCGTGCGCACGCGCTTCAGCGATGATTTCCTGTGGCTGCCCCTGGCAGTGGCGCGCTACGTCACGGTGACCGGCGACGCCGCGGTGCTCGACGAGCGCCTGCCCTTCCTGACCGGGCGCGCCCTGCACGAGGACGAGGAGGCCTACTACGATCTCGCCGGGCGCGGCGACGAGGCCGTCCCCCTCTACGAGCACTGCGTGCGCGCCATCCGCAACGGCCTGCGCACCGGTGCTCACGGCCTGCCGCTGATGGGCTGCGGCGACTGGAACGACGGCATGAACCTGGTCGGCATCAAGGGCCAGGGCGAGAGCGTGTGGTTGGCGTTCTTCCTCGCCGAGGTCCTCAACCGCTTCCTGCCGCTGGTCGGTGCGCGCGGCGATGCGACCTTCGCCGCGGAGTGCCGCAACCACGTGGTGACCCTCGCCGAGTTCGTCGAGCGCAACGCCTGGGACGGCCAGTGGTACCGCCGCGCCTGGTTCGATGACGGCACGCCGCTCGGCTCGGCGGCCAACGATGAGTGCCAGATCGACGCCCTGCCGCAGAGCTGGGCGGTGCTGTCCGGCATCGCCGACCCCGAGCGCGCGCGCCTGGCCATGGAGCAGGTCGACCGCCGCTTGGTGCGACGCGACGCGCGCCTCATCCAGCTCTTCGATCCGCCCTTCGACAAGGGCACCCTCGACCCCGGCTACATCAAAGGCTACGTGCCCGGGGTGCGCGAGAACGGCGGGCAGTACACGCACGCTGCGCTGTGGACGGTGATGGCCTTCGCGCAGCTGGGCGACCGCCAGCGCGCGTGGGAGCTGTTCGACCTGCTCAACCCCATCCGGCACGGCGACAGTCCCGAAGCGATCGCGTTGTACCGGGTCGAGCCCTACGTGGCGGCCGCCGACGTCTACGGGGTCGCGCCGCACATCGGCCGCGGCGGCTGGACCTGGTACACCGGCAGCGCGGGCTGGATGTACCGCCTGATCACCGAGTCGCTGCTCGGCCTGACCGTCGCGGACGGCCGCCTGCGCATCGCCCCCTGCCTGCGTGAGGGCTGGCCCGGCTTCACCCTGCGCTACCGCCACCGCAGCGCGACCTACCGCGTGACCGTGACGCGCGGCTCGGCGCGGGTCGCCTGCGATGGCATCGTGCAGGCCGACGGCTGGATCACGCTGGCGGACGACGGGGTCGAGCACCGCGTCGACGTGAGTTGCGCGTGAGAATCCCAGGATTTTAACCGCTAAGACACCAAGGCGCCAAGGTGAAGCAGAGCCAGCAGCGTCCCCGCGGTTCCGCACTCCGGCAGCGAACAGTGCACACCAGCAGCAGCACCTCTGGCCGTCCCTTGGCGGCTTGGCGTCTTGGCGGTTAAAATCCCCCGACTCAACCAGCGCCGGGGTCGGTGACTCAGTCGGGACAGCGGCTGGGCGGCGGGGGTTCCCGCCTGTTCCGCCCGGCTAGGCTCAGAGGGTGGACGCGCACCATCGCGCCCGGGAGCAGTGACCCATGGCCCAACGCCAGTACCGCAAGACGTCCCGCGTCCCGCCGCCGCGCCCCGCGCCCCCCGCGCCGGACGACGCCCTGCCGGAGGCGATCCGCGATTCGCTGATGACCGACGCCGCCTTCCGGGTGCTGACCATGGACGGGCTCGGCTGGATCGACCCCTATACCGGCCAGGTGCTGGCCACGCCCTTCGGTCACGAACAGGAGGCGGTCTCCTACTTCACCCGTCAGCAGCCATGGACCAGCCTGCGCCCCAAGCCGCTCGGCGAGCTGCTCGCGCTGCGTTGGCTGCACTACCTGCGCGCCAACCTCGAGTTCGTCGAGGCCCTGCGCATCTTCAAGGACGACTGCTGGCTCAACCCTTACACCGGCGAGTGGGAGACCACGGTGCCGTTGTTCGAGGGGCGCATGGTCGGCGAGACCGTCGACGCCATGGCGCGCACCCTTGCCACCTGCCCCGAGGCGCAGACCGGGCGCATGCTCGAGAAGTACCGCATCGACCAGCTCGTCGCCAAGGGTCCGCCGCAGGCCATCCCGGCCATCCCGGCCACGCCGCCGGTCGCGCGTCCAGTCGTTGGCAAACCTCCGCTGCGGCCGGTGACCACCACCATCGTCCGCCCGGGCGGCGCCGGGCAGTCGCGCCCCAGCAAGGCGCGCACCGACTTCGTCAACATCAAGACCCAGTGCCTGAAGATGTTCGCCAAGCCACCGCGCCTCGACGGCTACCAGATCGTGGTGCACTGCGAACCGCGCGCGGCGATCGTACGCAGCTTCTACGACTTCCTGTCGCTTGACCGCAACCGGCTGCTGATCGCCGCCGGCGAATTCATCGGCGACGGCCCGGGCGCCGCGCTCGGCGCCGCCAGCGCGCTGCGCACCATGCGCCGCCTCGCCGGCAGCCGCCCGGAACTCACCGACTTCGTCGCCGCGCTCAACGACCAGGTGCGCCTCGACCTGGTGCCGGGCTGCGCCGTCCAGCTCTTCGCCGCGGTCATCAACATCCCTTTCAGCACCCTCACCTGCCTGAGCATGGGCTCGCATCCCGCGCTGCTCGCCAACCCCGGACGCGCGGTCGCGGTGCAGACCCTGCACACCGACGGCCACGCCCTGGGCACCAGCCACGGCCAGGCCTTCCGCGACACTCTGCGCCCGATCTCGATCCAGCTCCAGCCCGGCGACCTGTTCCTCTACGCCAGCGACGGCGTGGCCCAGGGCTTCGACCGCAATGACCTCGCCGACGGCCACCGCGCCGTCTTCGGCAGTTGCGTCGCCAACCTCGGCAAGCCGGTGCCGGCGATGGTCGCCGAGGTCATCGCCGGCGCGAAGGAGGGCTGGGGGGCGCGCCTGCCGGACGACCTGCTGGTGACGGCGGTACGCGTGAAGGGGTGAGGAGAGAGTCCGGAAGTCCGGGGGTCCGGAAGTCCGGATGTCGGGCCGCGGCTAGCCCACCCGAGTGCGGTCACGGAGATCCTGACAGGCTCGCGGAAGGTCAGGGGAGGTTGATGAACGCGCGGATGGCACCGGCTACCGCCTGGTCGCAGGCGGGATCGGCATCGCCGCAATTGGCGGTAGCCAGGATTGCGAAGTCCGCTTTGGGCGCCAGCCAGACGACCGCATAGTGCATGGTGTTCGAGCCGTTGTGCCAGAGCGCGGGGCCTTTGGCCCAGGGCTGGCCATCGACCACGACCCAGCCGCGCGCCTGATCGCTGCCCGGCCACGCCGTCTGCACATGGCGGTACCCCGCGACCGTCAGCAGCCCTGCTTGGCCGCGCGCGCCGCGCAGTTGGTCACCGATGAACAGTGCCCAGTCTGCGAGTGGGAGGTGCACCCGTCCGGCCGGGCCCACCACCGCGGGATTGTCGGCCGCGGGTCCGTTGCCGAGCGGCACGCCAGCCGCAGTGTGACCCCACGGCTGATCGACATGGCCGATGCTGCCCATGCCGCCGAAACCGGCGCGGCCGATGCCGAGCGGCTTCCACACCTCGTCACGGATCAGCTCCTCTCAGGAATGCCCCAGCTGCTGTTCGCAGAGTGCGCCGACCGTGACGTAGCCGGCATTACTGTAGCGGAAGTCGCCGACCGGATGCGGCGGGGCCACCGCGAGCACCGCGCCCAGCGCCGCGGCTCGCGAGGGCAGGGTGCCCCAGTCGAGATTCGCCTGCAGGCCGGCGCGATGGCACAGCAATTGGTCGAGGGTGATGTCCCGCCACGCCGGCGCACAGGGCACCTGCGGCGGAGCGAGAGACGCAATCGACGCATCCCAGCGGAGGCGTTCGCGTTCGACCAGGCGCGCCACCAGAGTGGCGGTCATCATCTTGGTGCAGGAGCCGATGTGCCACTCGTCCGCCACCGTCACCGGCGTCGCATCGCCGGCTTTTCGCCAGCCGGCCGCGGCGACAGCCACGACGCCGTGGCTGCGCAGCACCAGGAGGCCCATGCCGGGGACGTGGTGCGCGAGCACGACCTTGGCGAGGATGCCGCTGAGGGTCGCATCACCGTCACACGGCGGCGCCTCGCCGGCATTGGCTGGTGTCGCCGCCAAGCTGCCGAAAATGACACAAGCCAGAACACCTGCGAGCAGGCCCGGCGCGCGCGACATGGCTGCCGCAGCACCGCAACCAGGTACGGGCCTAAGCTTGGCGCAGCGCGCGTCAGGATCCGTCATTGGCCTCCTCATATTCCGATCGCCTGAGCCAAGGCTCTGCAGCACTCCGCAAAAGTAAAAGTCGGGGAATTCCGTCAACGCTTGAAGCCCGATCGTAGGGTCCTGCGCACATGACTTCGGGTCAGGATGGATGGCCGGCTCTTTCCTGCGTAACACTGTCGATCACTTCCCTCTGCCGAGTTATCCTGATGCACTTTGTGCTCAGGCAACATGCCCGAAATTTCCCGGTCATCGAAGGCGATCGCCCGGAACACTGAGGCGAGATCGTCAGTTGGTCCCGAGGTGTGGGCTACCGGACCTGTGCATTCCGCCCGACCCGCGTCCCCACCATCAGCGCCAGCGGCACCAGCAATCCGACCGCCCCCACCACGTAGGGCGCCGCCGGGCTGAAGCGGAAGTACACCACCGCCGCCAGCAGCGGCCCGAACGCGCGCCCGAGCGCACCCGCTGAGCGGAACGACCCCAGCACCCAGCCCTGCCGCAGCGGATCCGCACCGAGGCTGACCATGGTGCTGAGCGCCGGGAAGCTCAGACCGGTGCCGATGGCGAGCACCGCCGCACCCGCCACCAGCACGGCGGTATGCGGGAACCAGGTCACCAGGGCAAGCAGCGCGAAGCCTGGGATGCTCGCAGCCAGGCCGGCGACGGCGAGCGGCTTCTGCCCGATGCGCGGCGCCAGGCGGCGGAAGAGGAAGCCCTGCATCAGCGCCGAGATCACCCCCATCATCACGAACAGCATGCCGTTATCCTTGGGGGTGAAACCGCAGGCCTGGGCAGCGAGGAAGACCATGGTCGCCTCCATGCCCGAGAACAGCAGGGTGTAGATGCAGAAGGTCGCATTGACGCGCGCTACCACCGCGCCGAACACCGCGGGACTGAACAGGCGCAGCGGGTTGGAGGTGCGCTGTCCGGCTTCGCCACCGGCGTGGCGCCGCTCGGGCGGCAGGGTCTCGCGGAAACGCCGCAGGCACCAGACGAAGTTGAAGGCCCCAAGCGCGAAGGCGATCAGTGCGCAGCTCGAGAACGGATTGGCGCCCAGCGCCGCCAGCGCCGGAACCTGGTCGAGACGCGGCAGGTACGCATAGCCCAGTCCGCCAATGGCCGGCCCGATGATGAAGCCCAGGCCGAAGGCCATGCCGATGAAACCCATGCCGCGCGCGCGAGTCTCGGGTGTGGTCAGATCCGCGACCGCGGCGTTGGCCGCCGAGACGCTGCCGGTCATGATCCCGGCGAGCATGCGCGACACCAGCAGCACGGTGAAGTTCCCAGAGAACACCCACAGCAGGTAGGCAGCGGCGTTGCCGCCGATCGACAGCAGCAGCACCGGCCGCCGTCCGATGCGGTCGGACAACCGGCCCCAGTACGGTGCGGCGAAGAACTGCAGGGTGGCGTACAGCGAGCCGATCAGCCCTCCGAACAGCGCCGCGCGCTGGCCAGGCGCGGCGTGCGGGAAGATCCCGTCGACCCCCGCCATCGCCCAGGCGAGCAGGCCCTGATCGTGCGCGCCGTAATACTCCAGCATGTCCGCGAGCAGCGGAAAGACGATGCTGAAGCCGATCAGGTCGATCAGCAGCACCAGGAAGACGATGCCGAGCTCGGCGCGGCGGGGCGCGCCCGGCGCCGCGGCGGGCGCGG
>JACDGQ010000581.1 GCA_013821615.1 Planctomycetota bacterium | reverse complement strand
GGCCGGCTATACGCTTCTGAACCGGCATTTCCCATATGTCCGGCCCACCCGAGCACCTTGGGCGAACGATAACCCCGGTTCCCGGCGGCGAGCAATACCGGCGGCCCCGTAAGGACGCTGTTCGCCGAGTGACCGGTGATGTGTTCGCTGCTCTGACGCGATTGCCGCGCTCCCGGCCGACATCGGGACGCACCTCTCCTGTCGGCGGTCCGCCCGGTTGGTGATGCCATCGTCGCTCAACATCGTGCTGGTGGCGACGGACGCAGCGCCGTGATTGCGTCGAGTATCTGCTGAAATAACCCGCGCGAGACCATGACCTCGGCCATCTGGAACGTGATCGAGCGCCCGTGCCGAACGATCTTCGCACCAATCTTCACCAACCGGTCGCGCAACGTCGTCATCGACCAGTGGCTGACCGTCTCGGGCAAGGTCAGGGTACGGAGGAAGTTGGCGAGGTTGTAGGCCAGGGCGTGCAGTTGCAGACGCACGGCATTGGCGGCAAAGCGGCGGCAGGACAGACGGGTCCAGACGATCGCGTTCTTGCCCTCCTTGATATATTGCTCCGCCGTGCCGCGCTGGTTGTAGAACATCACTACCCGTTCCGGCGGCCGGGTCATGTTGGTCACAATGAACCCGACGCGCGGATACAATTCGCCGGGGTGCCACTCGACCTTCGCCACCACCCGGCGGGACCTGGTCCATGATGCCGCCTGGTAGCTGAAGCTGGCGTAGTAGCGTCGCACATCACGCGGCGGCCGTCCGACCGGACGCTTCAGCAGCCAGCCGATCCGCTCCTGCAGGACCGCGTTGGCCGGAAGCCGGATCGTATATTTGTAGCCCTCGGCTTCCAGGAACTCATAGATACCCGGATTGGCGTAGGCGGCATCTCCCCGGAAATACCGCCGCTTCATACCGCCCCGATAACGCGCCACCACGGGTACCAGCACATCGCGCCAGTCGGCGGCGCTGTGGACGTTGCCGGAGCGAAGGCTGCACCGTTCGAGATCACCGAACTGATTGAACACGAACAGCGGATGGTAGCAGGTGCAACCGAAGTGCCCATTGTAGGCGCTACCTTCCTGGGCGCCGTGCGTCTCGCTGACGCTGCTGTCCATGTCCAGCACGATGGTCGTCTGTGGCCGCCGCGCATGCACCCGGTCGATCCAGGCGCCCGACAGATGGGCCAGCGCCGCGAGGTTAGCTTCACTGGTCAGCCACCCGGTCTCAAAACGGCCCATCTGGCTGGTCGAGGCGGCCTGACGATCCAGGCCGGTGCGATCCACCACGGCACGCATCGCGGGATCATGAGCGAGACGATCGGCGTCGTTCACGTCTTCATACCCAGCGAGACGGCCAAACACGGATTGGCGGAACAGCCCGGCCAGCATGTGCCGGGTGTTCTTGCCGCGGCGGCATTCCGACAACGCCGCCCCCGCGATGTCGGTCAGCCCGAGCGCGTCGTCCAGTTCACGGTAGGCCAGCAGCCCGGCGTCGGAGGTGATGCGGCTGCCGTGGAACTCGAGCCTCAGGCGGCGATCGAAATCGACCCGAAGAGCGCCATCATCCGATTCACCCGCTGGGTGATCCATCCGCGCGCGTCCTCAATGATGACAACACACTGATGTTCATGCCAGATTCGGCAGCTCCGTACAAGGAAATCCGTACTCATCTGGGAAATCCGGGCTAAGATGAGGTCTATTTTGCTGAAAATAGGGTGGATGATCCCATGTCAGATCAATTGGATGATCACCACCAAACAAATCCAACCGCGCAAGTCCAGCGCAGTGTGTTCGCAGGATCCGATCCAGTTTCTTTAGTGTCCATCCGGGAACATTTTGAACATTTGCGATGGGATGTGGTTTGATCGGTTTCGATCTGGCGTGCCTGGAGCTTTGCCATGTGGACGACCGAAAACCGCGCCCGCTACGACCGCAGCAAGCTGCGCTACCCGACGGACCTTACCGACGACGAGTGGACGCTCGTTAAGCCGCTGATCCCGCCCGCCAAGCGGGGCGGCAACAGGCGCACGGTGGTTGTGCGCGAGGTGGTGAACGGCCTCATGTATATCCTAGGCACGGGCTGCCAGTGGGCCGCGCTGCCCAAGGACCTGCCGCCGCGCAGCACGGTGAACGACTACTTCTTGCGTTGGCAGCATGACCGCACGCTCGACCAGCTGCACCATGCTCTTTATGTGCAGTGTCGCGAGCGGGCAAGCCGCGAGGCGAGTCCGACGGCCGCCATCATTGACAGCCAGAGCGTCAAGAGCGCGGAAAAAGGGGGCGTTCGGACCCGCATGGTTACGATGCTGGCAAAAAGATCAAAGGCAAGAAGCGGCACGTCCTCGTCGACACGCAAGGTCTGCTAATGCACGCGGTCGTCCATGCGGCCGACATCCAGGACCGCGATGGCGGCGTGCTGGTGATGGCCACCCTGTTTGGCCTCTACCCGTTCCTGCTGAAGCTCTATGCCGACAGCGGCTACGCCGGGCCAAGGTTCCAACAAGGCCTGGCCCGGGTATGCCGACAGGTCAACGTCGAGATCGTCAAGCGCTCGGACGTTACCAAGTTCGTCGTGCTGCCGAAGCGCTGGATCGTGGAGCGCACCATCGCGTGGCTGAACCGGTGCCGCAGGCTGGCCAAGGACTGGGAACGCCTGAACCGCCATGCCCTTGCGTTCCTGCAATGGGCATCAATCCGGCTCATGGTGCGACGGCTATGCCAGACCACAACATGATCCCGGATAGACACTAAGGAGGCGGTCAAATACATGACATCCGTTCGATTGCGACCGCAAAGTTCCTTGTAAATACCAGCATCTTTTGGCTGCCCTGCCCTCGTGCGCTACGTGTTTGGCCGCCTTCTTAGTAACTCGTCAGCCATCTGCCTACCTCCAGATCGGTAGTGCTTGTTAAG
>JACDGQ010000580.1 GCA_013821615.1 Planctomycetota bacterium | reverse complement strand
GCACCACGTCGAAGGCGGTGATCTCGGCGTCCCACTCCAACGCGACGCTGGCGCCACCGCAGCGGCGGTAGACCTCGCCGAACAGCTCCCAGACCGGGTCGGGAACCGGGCCGATGTGGGTGTCGACGAGATGGGTCCCGTTGTCGGTGTGGCCGGCCACGTGCATCTGCACGATGCGGTCGAAAGGCAGCGCCTCCAGGTAGTCGCCCTTGGCGAAGCCGTGGTTGCGCGCGCTGACGTGGATGTTGTTGACGTCGAGCATCAGCCCGCAATCCGTCAGCCGGCACAGTTCGGCGAGGAACTCCGGCTCGGTGAAGTGGTTGCCGGCGAACTCGACGTAGGTCGAAGGGTTCTCGAGGAACAGCGGCGCGGCGAGCGCGTCCTGCACCTGGCGCACGCGCCGCGCGACGTGGCGCAGGCTCTCGCGTGTGTACGGCATGGGCAGCAGGTCGTGGGTGTTGCGGCCGCTGACGCCGGTCCAGCACAGGTGGTCGGAGACCCACAGCGCGCCGCAGCGGTCGCGCAGCGCGCGCAGCTCCTTCAGGTAGGCGCGGTCGAGCGGGTCGGTCGTGCCGATCGACAGCGACACGCCGTGCATCACCACCGGATAGCGCTCGGCGATGCGGTCGAGCACCTGCAGCGGGCGCCCGGCGGTCTGCATGTAGTTCTCGGAGATGATCTCGAAGAAGCCCACCGTCGGCCAATGGCTGAGGATGTGGCCGTAGTGCGTGGTGCGCAGGCCCAGGCCGACGCCGAGATTGGGCAGGCCGAAGCGGTTCGCGGGGGGGGTGGCTCGGGGCATGGGACCTCGTAGCGGGGATACGTTCGGGAGCCGGGAGCGGTTTGGGGGAATCGGGATGACCGATGGCGACGGCTGACGGCTGACGGCTGACGGCTGACGGCTGACGGCTGACGGCTGACGGCTGACGGCTGACGGCTGACGGCTGACGGCTGACGGCTGACGGCTGACGGCTGACGGCTGACGGCTGACAGCGGACGCAATCGCGACCTTTCGTCAATCATCTTCGTCGGGTCACAAGCTGCGAGTTCCGAGATCGCAGATCGCTACTCGCCGTCAGCTGCCAGCCGCCAGCCGCCAGCCTCACAAAAAAACGGCGACCCCCTTCCGGGAGCCGCCGCCCATGAATGCGGGCGCCACAGGCGCGCCCGTCAGGCAATCGGGTTCAGTGCTTGGGGGTGCCGCAGCCGCCCTTGCCCTTGCACTCGTTCTTGCCGCCCTTGCCCTTGCCCTTGCAGTCGTTCTTGCCCTTGCAGTCGTGCTTGTCGGTGGCGCAGCCGCCCTTGCCCTTGCACTCGTTCTTGCCGGCTTCGCCAGCGCAGCCGCCCTTGCCCTTGCAGGAGTTCATGCCCTTGCAGTCGTGCTTCTCGCTGGCGCCGGCGGTCTCGCCCGCTTCGGCCGAGAAGGCGTTCTGGAAGTAGGTCTGGCCGGCGCCGGCGAGGATGCCGGTGACGGCGGCGGCGAGGATGGCGTTGGAGATCTTCATGGAATGATCCTTCTCGGAGGGACGCTCCGGATCGGGGTGGACTGGTGAATGTATGGCTCTACGGGCGTTGTTCCACCGTGTTTGCGGTATTCCGTCCAGCAGCCGTGTGCAGCAAATGCCAT
Source organism: Planctomycetota bacterium (assembly GCA_013821615.1). Lineage (GTDB taxonomy): Bacteria > Planctomycetota > UBA11346 > UBA11346 > UBA11346 > BOG-1363. Next base: position 1,299 of record JACDGQ010000580.1, on the reverse strand, counting down.
GACCAGGGTTGGAACACACTGGCTGGGCAACACCTGCGACGAGGTCGGAATGTCCTGGAAGTGGTAGCGGTTATGTGCGAATTGCCTTGAGATCGGCGATTTTGACCTACTCTACCGCGCTTCACCTCCAACGGACCCCTTGGACCACGCATGCATTTCTCCGAACTCGGCCTGAGCGAACCCCTGCTGCGCGCGCTGCGCGACGAGGGCTACGACACCGCCACGCCGATCCAGCAGAAGGCCATCCCGCCGGCGCTCGCCGGCCGCGACCTCTTTGGCTGCGCCCAGACCGGCACCGGCAAGACCGCCGCTTTCGCCCTGCCCATCCTGCAGCGCCTCTCGGCCACCCCACCGGCCGTCCAGCAGGGCCAGTCCCGCCCGGTCCGCTGCCTGGTGCTGTCCCCGACGCGCGAACTCGCCGCGCAGATCGGCGACAGCTTCCGCGCCTACGGCCGCCACCTGCGCATCTCGCACACGGTGATCTTCGGCGGCGTCGGCCAGGGCGCCCAGGTGCAGGCGCTGCGCCGCGGCGTCGACGTGGTGGTGGCGACGCCCGGCCGCCTGCTCGATCTGATGGGCCAGGGCCACCTGCGCCTCGAGCGCATCGAGGTGCTGGTCCTCGACGAGGCCGACCGCATGCTCGACATGGGCTTCATCAACGACATCCGCAAAGTCCTGCACGTCATCCCGAAGAAGCGCCAGACGCTGTTCTTCAGCGCGACCATGCCGCGCGAGATCCAGAGTCTGGCCGACAGCATCCTGCACGACCCGCTCAAGGTCGAGGTCGCCCCGGTGGCGTCGACCGCCGAGACCGTCGCACAGTCGCTCTACCTGGTCGCCAAGGGCGACAAGCCAGCGCTGCTCGCGCACCTGCTCGCCGACCAGGCGCTCAAGCGCACCCTGGTCTTCACCCGCACCAAGCACGGCGCCGACAAGGTCGTGCGCCACCTCGGCCTGGGCGGCATCCACGCCGAGGCCATCCACGGCAACAAGTCGCAGAACGCGCGCGTGCGCGCGCTCGAGAACTTCCGCAAGGGCGCGACGCGCGTGCTGGTGGCCTCCGACATCGCCGCGCGCGGCCTCGACATCGACGAGATCTCGCACGTCGTGAACTTCGACCTGCCGAACGAGCCCGAGACCTACGTGCACCGCATCGGCCGCACCGGCCGCGCCGGCGCCAGCGGCATCGCGCTGTCGTTCTGCGACGGCGAAGAGCGCGCGTTCCTGCGCGACATCGAGCGCCTCATCCGCCGGCCCGTGCCGGTGGTCGCCGAGCACCCCTTCGCCGCCGGCGCGCAC
>JACDGQ010000579.1 GCA_013821615.1 Planctomycetota bacterium | reverse complement strand
CGTCGGTGTCGGCCGGCGCGGACAGCGTGGCGATGACGGTGACGGCACCCCCATGCTCGCTGAACGGCGCGTCTTGCGCGCTCAACGACACCTGGATGGGCACCGGCGCGGGATCGTCGTCGACGATGGTCACGGTGACGCCGGCGCCGACGGCGGTGCCGCCGCTGATCGCGGTGATGGTGATGGCCAGAGCCGCGTCGCCGTCGTGGGCGGAGTTGTCGACCGCGGCGACCGCCACGCTGCCGGCCAGCGCACCGGCCGGAATGGTGATGGTCGTGGCCGAGACGCTGTAGCGCGCCGCCGGGGCCCCGTTGAAGGCCAGGGTCACCGTCACCGGGGCGCTGGAGGGATTGGCCAGGTTCGCCTGCACGCCGACCTGTCCGCCGTGCTCCGGCAGCACGCCACCCTGCGGCAGGGACAGCGTCACGGCCGGCAGCGCGTCGTCGTTGCGGATGGTGCCCAGGGCCGCGGCAGTGGTGATGGTCGCCGGCACGTTGGGCAGCACGGTCAGGGTGGTACCGGCAAAGTTCGCCACTGCGACATCGGCGCGCGCGTCACCGGTGAGCAGGCCCGTGGCCACGGCCACCGGGCCCGCGCCGACCGCATAGTCGCTGCGCGCGGCGAAGGCGGGATCGCCACCGGCGACACCGAGGCTGCGCAGCACCGAGATGCTGTTGCTGGTCTGGTTGACGGTGATCAGTTCCGCCCGCCTGTCGCCATCGAGATCGGCGGCGGCGATCGCCACCGCCCCGGGACGGACCGGCACTGTCAGCGCCGGGCCGAACGCGGTCGTCGCCGCTCCGGTCAGGGTGAGATTGCGCAGCACCAGAGCGTGGCTGGTGCCCGGCACCAGCACGGCGAGATCGGCGAGGCCGTCGCCGGTGAGATCCTGCGCCGCCAGGTCGACGCAGCCGCCTTCAAGGGCGGCGCCGCCCGCGGCGATGAAGGTGGGCGCGCCACCAGCCGGCGTGGCGTTGGCCAGCACCACCACCGTTCCCGAATTCGCCACCCCCGGAGTGCCGGCGCAAAGCACCGCCAGGTCGGGGCGGCCATCCCCGGTGAGATCGACGCAGCTCAGCGCGCACGGTCCGGTGCCGACCGGGATGCTGCGCGCCACCAGCGCCAGCGCGGTGGTGCCGCGCGCAGTGAGATTCTGCAGCACCTGCACCTGCCCGGATACCACCACCGCCAGGTCGGTGAGACCATCCTGGTCGAAGTCCCCCGCGGCGAGGGCGAGCGGCAGGCCGTGCAGGTCATACGCGCTGGCGGTGAAGGCGGGTACGGAGGCGCCGGACGGCGTGGTGTTGAACAGCACGGTGAGCGTGGCCCGGGTGCCGGCGCTGAGGTCCTGGCTGATCACCGCGAGGTCGGGCCGACCGTCGCCGTTGAAATCGCCAGCCACCACCGCCACCGGGGCCGGGCCGGTGGCGAAGGCCACCGCGGGCGCGCAGGTCATCACCGCCGCGCCGGGCGCGGTGGTGCTCAGCAGCACCGTGACCGTGCTGTCATCGCTGTCGACGCTGACCAGGTCGCAGCGGCCATCGCCATTCAAGTCGCGGGCGAGCACCGCGTGCGGGCTGCTACCGCAGCGCAGGCCCTGACGGGTCGCGAAGTTCATGCCCGGACCATTCACCGCGCTGATGCCGGTCAGGCGCAGCTGCACGGTCTCGTCGCGTTCCCAGATGCGATCGCCCTGCACCGGCACGTGCACCACCGCCGCGGTCGCGCCAGCGGTGATGGTGACGGTGCCGCTGGTGGCGGTGTAGTCGCTGCCGGCGCTGGCGGTGCCGTCAGCGGTGGCGAAGGCGACCACCACCTCGGCCCCGGTATCGCCACTGCGGGTGATGGGGAAATCGAGGCTGGTGGTGCCACCGTCGCCTTCCTGCACCGCCGTGGCGCCGACCGCGATGCGCGCATCCTCAGCCTCAGCCGGCGCGCCGCACAGCGCGCCGAGCAGCGCCACCAGACCCGCGGCCAGGGTTCCGCGGTGACCGTGCACGCGGGCGCCGACCGCTCGCGGGGACGCCCACGACCGTTGTGACCCGCCCTGCTGACTGTGCCTGCCCATGGCCCCCTCCCTTATCCCGCCTGCGCGTACTTTCCCGTGGCTCCGCCGAACTTCCTGCTTTCGCCCCGAATGCCTGGAGGCAATCGGCTGACCATATGCCAGCCGCCGCGTGGGTGAAGGATTTTGTTCCGATCCCGGCTCGCTGCGGATCCCGCGTATCACGCAGAAATGCGGTAAAAGCAGGGCATTCTTCGCTAGACGGGCAGATGTGCGCTGGCTTGCGCACCGCTTGCAACGGGTGCGTCGTTCGGACAGGTCGTGGGTCGATTTACGGTGCCAGGCGACGCGCGTGACGAGTGACGAGTGACGGCAGACAACCGATGACCAGCAGCGAGCAACGAGCAGCGAGCAGCGAGCAACTCGCAATTCGCAATTCGCAATTCGCAACTCGCAACTCGCAACTCGCAACTCGCACCGATGCTCCGCGCGCAGCGCGGAATCAACCACACGCCATCACTACACGCCCCGCGTACCCCACCTCGCGCTCATCGCCGCGCCCGCCGCGCCCCTCAATCGCGCTTCAAATCCCGCCACTGCACGATCACCCCCGGCACCACCGTCACCAGCGCGGTGACCCCTAGAATCAGCGGCAGCTGCGCGCTCTCCGGATGGGTAAGGATGACGATGCCGAGCTGGCATAGCAGCGCGCCGTAGAGCACGGTCTGGATGATGCCGATGGCCGGCGCGGCCTTCCAGCCCAGGCCGACGCCGAGCACGAAGCCGAGCACCCCGAGTACGAAGGCGATCGCGCCGCTGGTGGTGCCGGGGTGCGGCACGGCGCCGAGCGCCGCACCGGCGAGCGCGGCGAACAGCACGAAGCCGAGCACCCCGCCCTGCGCCGCCACCCCCGCCTGGTAGAGCCA
>JACDGQ010000578.1 GCA_013821615.1 Planctomycetota bacterium | reverse complement strand
GGTTGCACCAGCGGACCGCTCGTGGTCCCGGACGGCACCGCCTGCTGCGGTGCCGCAGGCGACAAGGCCTGGACGATGCCGCAATTGACCGCGGCCGCGACCCGGCGCGAAGTCGCCGGCATCCACGACAGCGGCGCGACGCTCGGCATCGCCACCAGCGCGCCCTGCGCGGCCGCGTTGGGCGCGGCGAGCGGCGTGGCCTACCGGCATCTGTTCAGTGCGCTGGCGGCGCGGCTGACCACGACGTCGTGAACGCAGACCGCGCCACCGTCCACCACACCGCCGATGTATCCTCCCCACCTCTCCTGGCTGCGCATCCCCGCCACCGCTCCCGACCCGGCGGCCGCGCCACCGGACACCGATCTGACCTGGGCCTATGGTTGGCCGGCCGGGCAGAAGCTTGGCGCCGATCTCGGCGACCTGGTCGACTGCCGGGGACTGCGCGTCGCCGACCTGGGCTGTGGCCGCGGCCACAACGGTTTCAGCGCTCTGGCGCTGGGTGCAGCGATGGTGGCCTTCGCCGACGGCAGCGCCCTGGCCCTGGAGTTCGTCGCGGCGGTCGCCGCCGCCAATGACCTTGCACCGCGCTGCCGCACCCACCTCCACCAGTGGGGCGAGCCGCTCCCGCAGGCGCCCTTCGACCTCATCCTGGGTGGCGACATCCTCTACCGCCCGGACTGGTTCGACCGCCTGCTCGGCACGCTCGCCGCCAGCCTGGCGCCGCATGGTCTGGCGCTGTTTTCCGATCCGCGCCAGGCGCTCGACGCCGATCTGCCGCGTCTGGCAAGCGCTGCGGGCTTGACGTGGGAAACCACGCGTCAAGCCCGTGGCTACACCCTGGTGCGCGCGGCGCCCACGCTGCAAAGCGATGCAATCCATACACTTCCCCCATAGTCGAAAAGCGCTTCGTGGGCGCCCGCAGCGTCAGCGCGGGCGAATACGGGGGTTGTCCTGATCGCAGCGACTCCTATTCTTTGCTTCCATGACCGAGACCAAACCCAAATACGCCAATTTTCCTGAACGCGAACTCAAGGTCGTGATCGGCCCGAACATCAATGCCGTGACCACCAAGGCCTTGGGTCGGCTGTCCATCGGCACCTACGAGATGTCCTTCGTCCAGCAGGAGCGCGGCCTGGCCACCAACGAGGCCGTCCGCTCCGCGATCAGCCATCTCGCCCGGTCCACCGGGTTGACCCTGACCACCGAGTCGCACCGCGACTACGTCGGCGTGTTCAATGCCCAGAACGCCGAGCACCAGTACAAGGTCTGGATCACCACCCCCTTCGAGCTGACTCAGAGCGCGCACATCATCTGGATCCGCTACAGCGAGCTGACCGGTGAGAAGAAGGTCGGTGTGGCCTTCAAGCTCTCGACCGGCTACGTCGCCGACGACATCACCGCGCTGCTCAAGGTCGCCCTGAAGAACGCCCAGGTCCTGCCCGAGGGCGAGCCCTACACCATCAAGGGCAACCCGCCGCCCCGCTTCGCCAAGAAGGCTGCGGTCGCCGCCGAGGCCGAGGCACCTGCCGCCGCGACGGCTCCAGCAGCCGACGCGCCGGTCTGATTTCCATTCCGCCCAATGAAAAGCCCCCGGGTGCCTGCGGCACGCGGGGGCTTTTCATTGGGAGAGGCTGACGGCTGGCGGCTGACTGCTGACGGCGGATCGACGCAGGCCGGTATCGCCGGTGCGGTTCGATTGGGAGAGGCTGACGGCTGACAGCTGACGGTCGGCGGCGGATCGATTGCAGCTTTGTAACGCACGCACGGTTCGTTGGTCCGCAATCCCAATGTCCTGAAATGCAAGAACCCGGCGCACAGCGCCGGGTTCTTGCTGGCCGTCAGCCGTCAGCCGTCAGCCAAGGCAATCACTCCTCGAAGTTCCGCCCATAGAAGATCTCCTGGATCTCCTCGGACAGGCGCTTCTTGACCTTCTCGCGGTCGCCCTTCGGCAGCTTTTGCGCTGCGGTGCCGCCGAACAGGTAGTGGTCGAGGTCGACCTCATTGCGCATCATCTTGGTGTGGAACAGCTTTTCCTGGTAGTTGTTCACGTCGATGGCGGCGTAGTCGTTGAGGATCTCTTTCGAGATGAACTTCTGGATGGTCGTCATCTTGTGGTCGATGTAGTGCTTGGTGCCTTCGACGTCGCGGGTGAAGCCGCGCACGCGGTAGTCGATGGACAGCACGTCGGAGTCGAAGCTGTGGATGAGGTAGTTCAGCGCCTGCAGCGGCGAGATCTTGCCGCAAGTCGACACATCGATGTCGGCGCGGAAGGTGGCGATGCCGCTGTAGGGGTGCGACTCCGGGTAGGTGTGCACGCAGATGTGGCTCTTGTCGAGGTGCGCGACCACCGCATCGGGCAGCGGGCCCGGGGCCTCCTTGTTCTCGGGATCCTGCTCGATCGGCTCTTCGCTGATCAGCATGGTCACCGAGGCGCCCTGCGGGTTGTAGTCCTGGCGGGCGACGTTGAGGATGTTCGCGCCGATGATGCGCGTGACCTCGGTCAGGATCTGGGTCAGGCGCGCCGCGTTGTACTCCTCGTCGATGTACGCGAGGTAGTCGCGACGCTCGGTCGCGCTGCGTGCGTAGCAGACGTCGTAGAGGTTGAAGCTCAGTGCCTTGGTCAGGTTGTTGAACCCGTCCAGCTTGAGTTTCTTGAACTTGTTGCCCATCGCGGTGACGCCCGGGGTAGAGAGGAGTGGAGGCGAAGGGCACTTCCTTAGGGGGTTTTCTTGGGGGGGCAAGTTATGACCCGGTGAATATGGGCTGACGGCTGACGGCTGGCGGCTGACGGCGGGGAGGAAAGCCGGTCGCGTCCGGCGATCTCACGGCTGTTCAGCCCTTGGAATCGCGGGAATAGCCGCGTCCGACGATGCCTCGGCCGCCAGCCGCCAGCCGTCAGCCGTCAGCCCCCGGCGCGGCCCCGCCGCGCCAA
>JACDGQ010000577.1 GCA_013821615.1 Planctomycetota bacterium | reverse complement strand
ATGCCGAACAGCGCGGCGATCGCAGCGCCGGTGTTGAAGTCGTCATCCATCGCTGCGGTGAACGCCGCGCGCGGGCCGGCCAGCTCCGCGGGCAGGGGCAGTGCCAGCAGCGCGTCCAGACCCGCGCCGTCAGGCTGGTCGAGCAGCGCGCCGAGCTGGCGGTGCAGCTTGCCCAACGCGGTACGCGCAGCGGCGATCGCCCCCGGCGCGAAGTCGTTCGGCCGCCGGTAGTGCCCCTGCATGAGCAGGAAGCGGATGGTCGCCGCGCCGTAGGTGTCGAGCAGGTGATCGGCCTTGAACTGGCCGGCGAAGGCCGGGTCTTTCATGCGCGGGTCGGACTTGCCGACCTTGACGCCCTCGTACTGGATCAGGCCGTTGTGCATCCAGCAGCGCGCGTAGCCGCCGCCGTGCGCTTCGCCCTGGGCGATCTCATTCTCGTGGTGCGGGAACTTGAGGTCGTCGCCGCCGCCGTGGATGTCGAAGGTGTCACCCAGGGTGCGGTCGGACATCACGCTGCACTCGATGTGCCAGCCCGGGCGGCCGGCGCCCCACGGGCTCGGCCACGACGGCTCGCCGGGCTTGGCGAGCTTCCACAGTACGAAGTCGGCGGGATGGTGCAGGCCGGCATCGCGTTCGATGCGCGCTCCCGAGAGCATGTCCTCGACGCGTCGGCCGGAGAGCTTGCCGTACCCCTGCTGGAGCAGCACGTCGTAATAGACCCCGTCCGCGGCGAGGTAGGCGCGGCCACCGTCCATCAGGTCCTTGATGTAGGTGATCATCGGCGCGATGTACGCGCTGCATTTCGGGTTGTCGGTGACCGTCACGACGTGCAGACGCTGCAGGTAGCCGAGATACTGCGCGGTATAGCGCGCCGTGATCGCCTGCCACGGCTCGCCGGTGGCCAGGCTGCGGTTGATGATCTTGTCGTCGATGTCGGTGATGTTGTTGACGAAGCGCACCTGGTGCCCGCGCGCCGCGAACCAGCGCGCCACCGCGTCGAACAGCACCGGTCCCATGAGGTGGCCGATGTGGCAGTCGTCGTAGACCGTCGGCCCGCACACGTACATGCCCACCTGCCCGGCGACGAGCGGCACGAAGGCCTGCTTGGCGCGGGTGAGGGTGTTGTAGACCTGGATGCTGCCGGGGCTGCTCATGGCGTCTCGCGGCGCGCCAGCATGCGGTCACGCCCGCGTCGTCCAGCGGAGAGCGCGCGGCGGCTATCCGACAACCCGAGTCAACTCACCTGCTCCGGAGAGAATTTACCGCAGAGACGCAGAGGGGAAGCCAAGGAGGCCGCAGAGGACGGCCACTCTCAGCCCGAGAAGCATGCCGCGACCCCGTGCCTCCTCTCGCTAGCCCGTGCATCTCGCCTCTGCGGCCTCATGCCTTCCCCTCTGCGTCTCTGCGGTAAGTCGTCTCGCGGCCTCCGTCCAATGCTCGGGGCGCCTCACTCCCCGGCGACGTCGATCACCAGCGGCACCGCGAACTGCGCCACCAGCTCATCGCCGGTGACAGTCAAAACGTGTGCGCCGGGTGCCAGGGTGCTGAAGAACCACAGGCTCTCGCGCGCGTCCTGGTAGCGGTGGTCGGTGCCGACCGGCTGCTCGCGGCCGCCGTCGCCTGGCGCGTCGAGGGTGATGGTTGGCCCGCCGCCGCCGCTCTCGCCCCTATCGATGAGGCCGAGCGCGGGATGATCCCAGCCGTTGGCCTTGGCCTGGACCTCGTCGTAGAGCACCGCCACCGCCTGCGCACCACCCAGGGCCACGGTGCGGCGTTCGCCCGGGCGCAGCACGGCCGAGGCGCTCACCGCAGCGCGCAGCTGACCGCTGAACACGCCATGCAGCCGGCAGCGGCTGCGGCCGGCGGGCAGCCCGGTCAGGGACGCCGCCCAGGCCGGTGCCGGCTCGACCTCTGCAACCGTGTCGCCGCCCGGCATCTCGCCTGCGCCATCCGGCTCGTGGTGCTCGTCGGTCAGTGGCAGGCCCACGGCGATGGGGTGGCCACCGCCCAGGTCCTCGGCGAGCGGCAGCCACTGGATCGCCGCCTCGTGCATCGCCTCGGGGGCGAGGTGCGGCTCGAGGCGCAGGCGCAGCGCGATGTTGGCGCAGCGGCGCACGCCGGCGCGGCTGCGCAGGGTCGACGCGGCGCTGCCGCTCACGACCACCAGGAACGGGCCGCAGGGCTGCAGGTCACCGGCATGCGGTCGCTCCGGGTGCGGCGCGCCCAGGCACACCGTCCCGCCCTCGACTGCGATCGGCACGCTCGCCATGAGGCCGTCGCCACCACCGCTGCGCGCCGACGCGGGCGCGGGCATGGCGGGCAGCACGGTGAGGTCGAAGGCGCGGCACAGCGCGGCGACGCCACCCCAGAAGGTGCCGTGATAGGCGGGCAGGTCGGCGCTGCGCGTCTCGTCCACGCCGAGCTCGAGCACCACCTGGTTGCCGCCGTGGCCGAGCACGGCGATGGCCTCGCGCAGGGTGCGCGATCCGGCCGCCCAGGCCACCAAGGTCGCCTGCTGGGCGTCGAGGCGCGCTTCCGGCGGCACATCGTGCGCCGGCAGGTCGGCCAGGCGCAGACGCAGCGCCAGCGGTAGGGTGAGCTGACCGACGCGCACCGTGCCTTCGGCGCGCACGTGGTACTCGGCATCGACCGGGTCCTGGCTCAGGCGCAGGGTGTCCTCGATGCGCACCGTGGTGCCACGCCGGCGCGCCGGGTGGGTGCTTTCCATACCATCTTGCTCGGGCACCACGTGCTCGCCGACGGTGATGCTCAGACGTGGGTTGCCGACCAGGGCGTGCTCGGGGTGGCTGAACACCAGGCCGGGCCCGTGGCGATTCTCGCTGCGCGCGAGCGCGCCATCGATCAGGCGCAGGGTCACGACGTTGCCCCAGGTCTCGCTGGCGAGCATGCCGCCGGGGTGCAGCACGCCGCTG
>JACDGQ010000576.1 GCA_013821615.1 Planctomycetota bacterium | reverse complement strand
CCGCAGCGACCCGCGCGTTGCGGACGAAGGCGCGCCGCGTCGCGGGATCGCGCAGCAGCTCGGCCAGCGCCGCCTCGTCCGCAGCGTCGGCCTGGCCCAACTCCCAACGCAGGAACAGGTCGTCGCGGTCATCCATGGTTGGACCCCGCCAGGCGCACGGCGATGCACTCCATCAGGCGCCGGCGGATCAGCGCCAGGGCGGTGATCACCGCGCGTTCGCTGCGCCCGGAGCGCTCGGCGATGGTGCGCATCGGCAGGTCGTGCACGTACTTGAGGTCGAGCAGTGCGCTGGCGGGCGCGCCCAATCCGCCGCGGCAGGTGGCGAGCGCGGCGAGCAGCGCCTCATCGTCCTCGCCCTCGTCATCTGCTTCCGCGAATGCGCGCTCGATGCCGTCGAGCAATTCAGCCGCGGGCAGCCGCGCCACGCGCTCACGCTCCTGCCAGTGGCGCAGCGCCAGGTTGCGCGCCACGCCGCGGCACCACGCCGGCAGATCGGCGATGGCGTCGCCGCGCTCGACCGCCTTGACCAGGGCCAGGTAGGTGTCCTGGAAGATGTCCTCGGCCACGGCGCGCGTGCGTACCAGCGCCAGGGCGTAGGCGAACAGGCGCTCGCGGCCGGCCAGGAAGCGCGCAGAGATGAGGGCGAGGTCGCCGTCCATGGAATGCCTCTCCATCATCAGTCAGGCGGATGCGGCCGCGGTCAGGGGCCGGCCGTTGGTGGCCGGGGCCGGCGTGTCACATGCAGGCGTCGCGGGCAGGATACCCCGCCTTACCGAGCACCGCCTCGGCCGACCGAGCTGCAGTGGAGATCTTCGCCATGCAGCCGACGCACCGCGTTCCCCGTCCCCTCGTCCGCCTGGCCCTCGGCCTCACCGCCGCCCTGGCAGATCTGGCGCAGCTGCAGGCCAGCGACCCCTCCGTACCCGGCGCCGTCAGCGCGCCCAACCCGACCACCTGCGGTATCGCCCTGGTCTGGCCGTTCAGTGGCGACGACAATGGCAACGGCCGGGTGACGGTGCGCTACCGCCCGGTCGGGGGCACGTATCAGACCGGCATGCCGCTGTTCCGCGTTCCGGCTGGTGCGACCAGCGATGGGGTGAGCTGGACCAGCCGCCACGCCGGCAGCCTGTTCGACCTGCAGCCCGCGACGACGTACGAGATCGAGCTCACCCTCAACGATCCCGACGGCGGCGGCACCGTCCGCACCCTGGCCATGAGCACGCGTGCCGTCCCCGCGCCGATGGCGGGCGCGCCGGTGAAGGCGGTGACACCGGCGACCTTCAACGCGGTCGCCGCGGGCGCGCAGCCCGGCGACATCCTGCAGCTGGCCGATGGCACTTACGCACCCTTCACCTGGAACTTGGATGGCGAAGCGGCGCGGCCGCTCGTGCTGCGTGGTGGACCCGGCACGGTGATCGACGGGAACATCGACCTGTTCGGCCGCTCCTACGTGCAGTTCGACGGCCTGACCATCGAGGGTCGCCTGCGCATCAACCAGTGCCTCGACGTCGCCGTGCAGCGCTGCGCCGTGCACGCGCATGCCGACCGCGGCGGCGGCGACGGCATCGTCAGCTATACGCGCAGCGTGGGCACCTACATCGCGGACAACACCGTGATCGGCACCACGGTGTGGGCAGAGCCGTCGCTGGGGGCCGGTGGCGCCAACCAGGGCGAAGGCATCGACGTCACCGGCCCGGGCCTGGTCATCCGCAACAACCGCGTGCACCACTTCCGCGACGGCGTGGCGCTGCTCGAAGGCGATCTCGCGGTCGATCAGTTCAGCATCGACATCGTCGAGAACGACATCAGCGAATGCGCCGACGACGGCATCCAGGCCGACTCCGCGCTGCACAACGTGCGCGTGCTGCGCAACCGCTTGACCAACTGCTTCATGGGCCTGTCCTCGCAGCCGGGCTATGGCGGCCCGCTCTACCTGGTGCGCAACGTGCTCTACAACATCGTCTTCGAATCCTTCAAGCTGCACAACGGCACGACCGGCGACGTGCTGCTGAACAACACCGTGGTCAAGTCGGGCGACGCCTTCGGGGTGTTCTCGGGCAACCCCATCCTGCACACCTTCACACGCAACAACCTGCTCATCGGCGGGCCCGGGCACGTGTGGAACGGCTATGACAGCGGCGATGGCCGGGTGATGGACCTGGTCGATCTCGACACCGCCACGGTCAGCCTCGACTACGATGGTTTCGGTTCGACCAACGGCCTGATGAGCGGGAAGTTCGGCCCATCCGTGCATTTCGCCACCCTCGCGGAGCTGCGCAGCCTGACCACCGAGGTGCACGCCACGCAGGTCGGGCTGGGCGTGTTCGCCGCGAGCGTCACGCTTCCCGACGCCGCGATGACCAGCTTCGCCGCGCCGGATCTGCGCCTGGCCGCGGGCGCGGCGGCCATCGATGCGGGCATCGCCATCACGGGCATCACGGACGGTTTCGCCGGAGCCGCACCGGATCTCGGCGCTTACGAATTCGGTCAGGCGATTCCGACCTACGGGCCGCGCGTCAGCGGTGGCGGTGGCGACGTCACGCCGCCCGCCACGCCAGCGGCGCCGACGGTAAGCAATGGCACCACGGCCACGCCGACGCTGTCGGGCACCACCGAAGCCGGCGCCACCATCCACGTCTTCGACGGCGGCGTGCTGATCGTCACCGCCACCGCGGATGGCAGCGGGCATTGGAGCGTGCTCCTACCGACGCTCGGCACAGGCGACCACAACCTCACGGTCACGGCCAGCGATGCGTCCGGCAACACCAGCGGCCCGTCGCCGGACGTGGTGGTCACCGTCGCCGGTGGAGTGCCGACTCCGCCAGGAGGCGGGCCTTCGACGCCAGTGTCGTCGGGCGGCGGTGGGGGCGGCGCGGGCTGCGGGATGGGCGCGGCGGCGGCGCTCGTCCTGCTGCTGTCGCTCGCCAGCGGACTGCACCAG
>JACDGQ010000030.1 GCA_013821615.1 Planctomycetota bacterium | reverse complement strand
CGGGGAGTCCGCCGCCTGCCGGCACGTGGGCGCGCCGACCTGGGAGCCGGCGCTGTGGTGGCTGCGGACCTCTCCGGACGGGCTTTTGCCGCCCTGCGTTCGGGATTCCTCGCGCTCATCGGCATGCCGGCCCGTCTCGGGCGGGCCTTCAGCGCGCTCGCCGCGCGTGGCCTCGTGGCGCTCGGAGCGCTGCGAGCGGCGATCGGCGGCCTGGGCCAGGTCGGGGCGATAGCGGGGGGAGCACTCCTGCGCGGCGTCGCGGCTGGGCTTCAGGCTATTCCGGCGCTGGCCGGCCGCTCCCTGGGTGCCATCCCCCGCATCGCGGCCACCGCCTGGAGTGCGACCGCCAGCGCCTCGGCGGCGGGCCTGGCGGTGCTCACCCGGTTGCTGATGACCGTACCGGGGGTGGCGCTGGCTGGGGGACGCGCTGTGGTCGCGGGACTCCTCAGTGCGGTTGCTGCCATACCGACCGTGTTGACGGGGGCGGTGGGGTTGGTCACGACGATCGTGCGCGGGATTCCCGCGCTCCTCATCGGGGGATTGGGGCTCCTGCGCGGTGCGCTTGCGGCGATTCCGGGCCTGTTCACGGCGGCCTTTGCGGTGGTGCCGACAGTGCTTGCTGTGGCGCTCGATCCCGTGGTGCTGCTCAGCGCGGCCATCATTGGCCTCGGAATCTATCTGGCACAGGCGAGCGAGGACGGCGCCACCGCGCTCGCGCAGTTGGGTCAGGCCTTCGCGGAGGTGAAAGATGATGCCGTCACCGCCTTCGCTGGGATCAGCGATGCGCTGGCGGCGGGCGACATCCGCGGTGCGGTCCAGATCCTCTGGGCCTTCCTGACGCTCGAGTGGACGAGAGGTCTCTCCTGGATTCAGAACCTCACGCAGAGTTTCGCGGCGGGGGTTGCCAAGGCATTCCTCAACGTCGGCTTCGGCATCGACACGGCGTTCTGGACGGTGCTGAACGGCATCGCGAACGCGATCGACACCGTGGTCGCTGCCATCCTGACCAAGTTCACCACCGTGGTCGGGGCGATCGCGGCCAAGGTCGCGACGCTTCTGGAGGCGCTCGGGGCGGTCGATGCGGGAACGTCGGCACGACTGCAGAATCTCTCCAAGAATGTGGCCGCCGGGGTCGACCAGGCGAAGGCGCAGCGTGCCGCTGCTCGCGATCAGCAGCTCACCGAGTTCAAGGCCCTGTGGGACGAGAAGATCGCCGAGATCAACGACTGGCAGGTGGACGGGATGCAGGGGCGCGACGCCGAGGTCGCCGCGCGGCGCGCGGAACTCGACCAGACGGTCGCCCAGGCGGGGAAGACCAGGCATGACCAGATCGGCCCGCAGACCTCCGGAGCTGAGCACGAGGGGACCGGTCCGGAGCCGCCGACCATCGTCGGCCAGTCTCCGGACCTCGGTCAGCTGGCGGCCGATCTCGCCAAGGGGCTCAACACCACGCAGCAGCGGGTCGACACTGTCGGGCTCTTCAATCCGGCTGCGCTCGGGCAGCTGGGCATCGGTGGCAACGCCGCCGAGCGTGGCGCCGATGCGCAGGAGAAGACCTCCCGCTTCACCGAACGCATCATGAACGTCGTCGAGAACGGCGGCGAGCTGACCTTCGAATAGGACCCCCCGCATGCCTGCCACCATCGCCGAACTCTTTGCCGGCCGCACCGAGACGATCGGGACGCGCGCGCGCGCTGAGATCGTCTATGCGGTCTTCGGCGCCGCTGATGAGATCGCCGTACGCGCGCTGGCCATCAGCAGCATCCCCGCCGCCTACCAGGGGATCCCCCTGACCAACATCATGCTCGATGAGCGCCTCAACGCGTCGACCTGGAAAGTGCGCGGGATCTACGAGGCGCCAACCCAGCAGCAGCCGAGCGATACGAGCGGCGGGGCGGTGAGCTTTGACACCGGCGGCGGCACCCAGCACATCACGCAGTCCTTGCAGACCGTGAACCGCTATGGCCCCTCCGCCTCTGCCGCGCTCGGGGGCGCGATCGGCTATGATGGACAGAACGTGACGGGCGTCGACATCACCGTCCCGGTCTACCAGTTCTCCGAGACCCATCAGCTGGCGGATGCGGTCATATCGATCGGCTACCGATCGGTGCTGTTCGCGCTGACGGGTAGCATGAACACGGCACCTTTCCGGGGCATGAACCCCGGGGAGTGCCTCTTTCTGGGGGCCTCCGGCTCCAAGCGCGGCACCGAACTCTGGGAGATCACCTACAAGTTCGCGGGCTCCCCGAACCGCTCGGGGCTGCAGATCGGCGACCTCGGTCCGATCACGAAGCGTGGCTGGGACTACTTGTGGGTGCAGTACGGCGACGACGTGGATGCGGCGGCCCAAATTCTCATCAAGAAGCCGGTCGCGGTGTACGTCGAGCAAGTCTACCCCGCTGCCGATTTCGGCGCCCTCGGGATCGGCGTATGACCCTCGCGAAGGTCCATTCCGGACAGCCCTTCCGCATGAGCGCGGAGACGTTCAACGCCTTCGTGGATGCGGCCACTGCCTATCAGGCCAGCCAGCAGAGCACAGCCAGTGGCAACCCTGCGGCAGCGCAGCCCACGGGCATGGTCCTGGTGCGCAATGACAGCGACGCTGATCAGGAGCGTTTCGCCGTCCTCGGCCTCAGCGATCCCCTCATCCTGCCGAGCGCCAATGAGCGCGTCTTCCTGGAACGGCCCCTGTTCAGCGTCGTCTCGCCAGATAAGGACCTGCACGCCCGGCGCTTCTGCGTCCTCCAGGAACCCATCGCCGCCAGCGATGTCGGACGCGCCCTGGTCTTGGGTATCACCCCGGTGCGCCTCGACGTCCAGGCGGACGATGACGAGTTGGCGGCGGTGGTCTCGGACGAGACTGGTTCGCTGCAGACCGGCAGCGACGGGGGCGCGCGCATCCTGTGGAAGGACAGCGGCAGCACGGACACCGTCTGGGGTATCGTTCAGATCCCTGCCGGAGGCGGGGATGCCGGCACGCCGAACCTCGTCCTCTCCGTGACGAAGGCTGCCCATGGCTGGCAGCTGGGGGACGTCCTGCGCTGGAGCGGTACCGCGTGGGAAGAAGCAGATGCCGGTACGGTTGGTGACACCGATACGCTCGCGGTCGTCGGGCGCATCCCCGACGCCGACACGGCGCTGCTCGTGCTGTGGGGGCTGCTGTGCCTGGATGGCCTCGAGGACCACACCGACTACTGGCTCGATCCCCAGGTCCCAGGCACCCTGACCTCGACCCGGCCCTCCGAGGCGCCCCGCCTCATCCTCCACCATGCGGAGAACCGGCTCTGCATCGTGAAGGCTGGCGCCAGCGGCGGCAGCGGGAGCGCGACACGCTTCGCGGATCTGACCGATGTCGATATGGCGACGAAGCCGCCGACCGATCGGCAGGCGGCCCTGTGGGATGCCGAAGCCGAGCGTTGGACGCCCCACGACGTTGTCATCGCCGACCCGATTCCTGCACATCAGGTGTTAGCCGGACCGGCGAATGGAGCAGCGGCTCCGCCGACATTCCGCGACCTGCGCTTGGATGACCTGCCTGAGACGCAGGCCTGCAGCGTGCTCGGCAACCCGAGCGGCAGCGACCAGGCGCCCAGCGCCATCGTGGCGTTTGCCGATGACCGGGCTCTTCTGCGCGTCGGCGGCGCTCTCCAGTGGTTGCAGATCACGACCCCCCTCCTCGCCGACGACGCCGTAACCGACGCCAAGATCGCCGACGTCGGCTGGGCGAAGCTCACGGGCGTTCCAAACGCCTTCCCGCCGACCGCACATGCGCACCTCGTGGGTGGCGACCTCACCGGTACCACCGATAACGCGCACCTGCGCGTGGGCGCCGTCGGCGCGGCCGCCCTTGCCGATGGCGCGGTGACCGATGGCAAGATCGTGAGCCTGTCCTGGTCCAAGCTCACGGACGTGCCGACCTTCCCGGGAAGCTCGGGCGGCGCACTCGGCGGCGATCTCAGCGGCACGACCGACAATGCGCAGATTGTCGCCGGTGCTGTCGGCACCGCCGAGATAGCTGACGGCACCGTAACGAATGCCAAGCTGCAGCACGACTCCCTCGTCATCGGCGGGGGTACCTACCATCTCGGTGATACGGTCACGGGTCTGCTCGCCAACCCGATGACGGCAAAAGGCGATCTCATCGTCGGCGGCGCTGCGGGTGCCCCGACCCGCTTGCCAGGCAATCCCGGCGGGACGCTGCAGATCGTCACCTGCAAAAGCAATGTGACCGCATTGACCGCGCACGTCCTCGACGCCCTCGAAGACGTGACCATCGCCACCCCCCAGGACAAGCAGCAGCTCGCCTTCGATGCACCGAGCGGCCAGTGGCGCAACACGGCCGCCGGCCCCGCCGGCCAGAACATCTGCCTGGTGGGGACCATCACCGGCAGGTTCTCCGGGAACCTCTACGGCGCCGTCCTGTACCCGGCGTATCCGAACACGGCGACCACCTGGCCCACGTCCGTGACGCAGCTGCAGGGCGATCCGACGAAGGTCATCCCCAATGGCACCTGGATGCTGGTCTGCGGCAACAGGAAGGCGACCGCGACCGGCTATGCCGTCGGCGATTACGACTTCTTCATGCAGGTGCCGGTATGGCTGTGAACTGGTTCGGACGTCGTCGATGACCGATGCGACGCCGCAATTCCTCGATCCACGCCTCGGCACGGCGCTCCCGCGCGGGCGCGGCATGAGCAGCGGGACACCACCGGTCCAGGCTACCGCGTCGCTCGTGGCCTACTGGACCATCGGCGTCTCTTTCCGGGCGATTCGCCAGCCCTTCGGAGACGGTGTCGGTGCGCCGCTTCATTACGAGTACGACCTCTGCTCGGTGAACCTCGTGGCGATTGACTGCCATGGCGACCCGAGCGCTCCGGATGACCGCACCGTCGTGCAAATCGCCCAGGACAATCCTCCGCAGGTCGGCCGCGTCTTCACCACGTGGTTCGGATTCGACTGGCTGCACAGCACCGCAGCCGTCTCCGCCGCCTTCAATCGCAACCTCGCGACGAAGACCGCCAATGCCTACCTGGGCCAGCAGGTGCGTGGTGGCGTGGAGCGCCCCTGCCTCGCGGCCAGTCTTCTGACAGCCAATGGCGGGACCAGCTTCGTGGCGATCACGACGATCACCCTCATCGCTCCAGGGAGTGCGACTGTGCCGGGGTTCGACTCCCCGCTGGTCGCCGAAGACGGAAGCGCACCCGCACCACATCCGCTGACGGTCCCCTGCTGGGTAGGCCGCTACGGCTTCCGCGGCGCCGCTGGGCAGGTCCTGAGCGGGACGGCGGGGCAGAGCCTCGGCTACTTCCTCAAACTCAAGCCCCAGACGCTGCCTTTCACCGAAAACGCGACCGCGCTGACCGTCGCCTTCACTGCCCAAACAGCCGATTTCGGCTGCGAGGCCTCGGCGGCGTTCGTCTACACCATGGCTCTGCTCGATGCCCCGGTGTCTTACTTCGACATGGACACAAGTAGACCCGCCCCTCCCTACCCGTGCCAGGTCCACGATCAGGAGTGCTGGAAGAGCCGCGAACAGACCGCGTACGTCCAGGTCTTCTGCGTGCCGCTCGGCGATACGTGGCAGGTGGTGCTCTCGATCAGCCAGGTGCTGATGACGCGAAGCGCGAGCGCGGGCCGCTACGTGCTGTACTCCAACTTCTTCCCGAGCTCGTACACGGAAATCGGCGGCTGGCAGCAGACCAAGCCGGCCGAGGATGTCTCGGCCACGGCCATCGCCTTCGGCACCACGACCACCGTGACACGACCCCTCTTCACCGGTGAAGCCTCTGTCGTGGTCACCATCTCGGTTGGCCCGACGGGTAAAGTGACGCAGTGCGACGCACGCATCGTCCGCGCGGTGGCAGTTGGCAATCTCGGTCCGGGCTGGCACGACGTCTTCCACAAGCTGTGAGGATCTCCCATGGCGTTGGTCCTGAATCAAGTGGTGCGGGTGCGTGTCGCGGTCGTGCTGGGCGCAGCCGATGCATCCGTCGGGCAGGTGTTCGATACAGATACCGCGACGTGGAGCGACGTGGTGTGGATCGATGTGGCGAACTCCACCGCCCAACCGCTGGAGTTTGGCGATGTCGACTTCTGGGCCGAGGTCACCAATCTGGGGCTGATACGCACCAGCATCTCCCATCCGTCTGTCGTGCTCCGCGCCTGGGCTGCGGGCGGGATTCACCCCGATGCTTTCCAAATTCTGACCTCCGGTAGCACGGTGCAGAATGTCGCCAAGCTGCTGAGCGGCGGCGTGGACGTCGTCACCACCCTGCCGGCCTTGGGGGCCGTGCTCAACACGGTCCGCATCCGTGGCCTTGGCCCCCAGCGGGTCGGATGGACTGGGCGCATGCCCGCTGCGCTGTCCTGGGACCGGGTCTTCCTGGGCATCCGCAAGCGCGTCAAGCCGGGTTCGGACGTCTCTGCCGACAGCGACTACCTCGCCGGCGTAGCCGGGTTCGCGAGCAGCCACGCGGACTTCTCCGCCTGGTTGGCGGCGAACCGGCCGGAATACGGCTCCGCGATCGCCATCGGCGTGTCGCTGGAATTCCAGCGCTCACTCTCTCAATTCGGAGAGGTTGACCAGTATCGATATGTGGCGGTGTTCACCGTGCATGCCTTCCTGACCTCCGATGGGAGCGGCTGGAGCTGGACGGCACGCGGGGCGCTCATGAGCCAGACGATCCAGATGGTGACTGCCAGCGTCTGCGGCGGTCGCGATGGGGTGCAGCTCTTCTATGGCGATGCGTACACGCCGACCGCACCGAGCGTCGCCCATCCCGGTGCCGGGGCGCACCAGGGCACGCTGAATGGAACGTTCGTGACTCCGGCGGGTGCGGGAAGCGTCACGGCCTCGCCGCGCGGCATCCTCTACAATGGTGGTCCAACCTATGGAGTCGACGTGTCCTTCACGGCCGACTCCGAAGGGCGCATCATCGGCGTGACCGCGGCGGGCATCTCCAGCGACGGCACGGTGCTGTCCGTCTCCGGATGGGGCGCCTGCAAGGCGGAAGGCGGGGTCCTTGCATGAAGGTCTTCCTCCCGTGGTTCGGCCATTTCGGCGATCTGGTCCGCGACGTCCTCCCGTGGATATGGGCGCATTGGCAGCCCGGGGACGTCATCGGAGGAGATCCGCGACAGGCGCTCCTCTATCCCGTGCCGCCAGAGCCGGTGTTGTGGGCCCCCGTCGCCGCGCAGTACCCCCACGGCTACGACTCCCACATCCGGCCCGGGGAACTTCCGGACGCCCTGCGGCGCGTCGCGCTCGCGCGCTGGCCACGCGCCGTCCTGCGGCAGTGGTCGCGCACCGGCGAGGTCTTTCCCAAGCCCTCGCTTCGGCTTCCAGATCCAGTCGCGATTGACGTGGTCTTGGCGCCCCGGCGCAAACCCTACGCCGATGCCAAGAACGGATGGCCCTGGGAGGCCTTGGCGCAGGGATGCCAGGCGCGCGGCTGGACCGTCGGTCTCGCCGGCACCCGCGAGGAGTCGGCGAGCGTGCCGCATGCGATCGCTGCCTGGGACATCGCCCCTGCCGACGGCGGGCTGTGCGGCACGATTGCCCTGCTGCGCGGAGCCAGGGCAGTGGTCACGCTCGATTCGGGGATTGGCCACCTGGCCAGTCTGGTGGATGCGCCACAACTCGTGGTGTATCCGCGGCGCGGCGACGAACGCCGGTCCCTGGTGCTGCGCGATGGCAGGCACGCACAGATGCGCTTCGCTGACATGCATCGCTGGAATACGCGCCTCTGCCTCCCGGTCTGGGGTGGGGTCGATGCGGTCCTGACCGCCCTTATCGAGGTGATGACACGAACGCAGATCGCGCTGGGACCCATCGCACCGTGGCGTGCCCACCATGTGTCACGTGTCCCTGGATGGGAGGCGGGTCAGACCATCGTCGTGAAGGAGACTGAGCGCTCACTGATCATGCGGCCCGAGGGCAATGTTCTGATTGAGACCAGTCCCCTTCCGCCTGCTCGCCCGGCGATCCCAGTCCATGAGCGTGAGCGGCGGCGCGCCACCTGCCGGGCTTGTGCCCATTACCGTGCCGGGAGCGACCGCTGCGCCGTGTGCGGGTGCGGATTCGTCATCGCCGAGCGTATCGTTTCCCGCGTCGCGCGGTGTCCGGGAGGCTTCTGGTGAGATGTCTCGATGTGACCTCCTGTGCTGACCCTCGGGCGACCATCTGCCCGCAGATGACGGCAACTACCGGGAGCGACTGCGTTCTCGATGCGCGTCCGCTGCAGCCCTGCGGCCAAAGCACCGCCAGCGGTGGCCAAGGCACGACCAAGACCCGGCACGCGCTGGGCCGATATGCAGGCACGGTGAGCATCACCTACGATATGTTCTCCGTGCCCGATCGCCTCGATTGTTTCTACCGGGGCGTCCTGGTGGCGACTACCGGCGGCCTCGTCTCGGGCCCCGGGACGCTCACGTGGGATTACGCTCCAGGTTCGACCGACCCACCCTGGTGCCTGGTCGTGATGAGCGCGCCGAACGCAGGCACGGCCTGGACCTATACCCTGGCCTGCCCAAGAGGAGCAGAGCCAACTGCTGTGCCGTGATTCTGATCTGCCATGAAGTCGTTCCCGCGTCAGATGGATCTGCACTCCACGGCATCGGGCATGAAAAGTTGGGGTGGTAGCCTGGCTAAGCAGGTGATGTTCTCAGATCTGCACACCGGAATTCCGCCGGCACCTATGCAGACAGATTAACTGCCAGCGGCATGCCTGCGAGGGGCTGCCCGACGCGCATCGCCTCGAACTATAACGGTTAAAAGCGCTGATGTGCTCACCACCTCGTGAGTGGTTTGGCGATATTGCAGACATGCCTCAGCACGCAGGATAGCCGATGCGGGGTTACCAGACCTGGTACCGATGTCTCGTCCCGCGTGCGAATGCTGTCCAAGAATCCAATCGGATGAACCCATGCCGCCGGAGGAGCTACCCATCCGGCATGGACGCGCACAGACTCGCAACCGCGAGCTCTGCGACGGGCATGCCCATCCGCTTTCTCAGGTATACATTGTCAAAGCTTCGCTGATCAGCCCGCGACGGCTTGCTCGCCATATTGCTGGACGATCTTGCGGAAGAGAGCGAGGTCCTCGGGATGGCTCTTGGCCAAAGCGTCGACGATCGGCGTGCAGGTAATCAGCTGCCGCACATAGATCGCGAGCTTCACCAGATCAGAGGCGTAGCCGCGGTAGAGACCCTGGAAGAAGTCATGGCGCCGCTCCGCCTCGACCAGGCGGTCCACCAATTTTTGACGCGTCGCCGAGACCCGTGCCCAGGGACTTCCCCGCAGCGGGGGATCCGTGCGCCCGGCCGGTGGCGTGCGCATGATCTGCGTGCGCACGAAGGGCCCCGAGGCATCGCCTGCTTGGGCGATGAGAGCCACGATCTCGCGCTGACGCTCGGGGATGACGTGGACGAAATGGTGCGCCGCGCTCATAGTTAGCCGATTGGCATCGACCGCCGCCACCACTTCTGCAGCTAAGGCCGCGCGCAAGGCGGCATTCATCCCCGGCCGGATGCGTTTGAGGCCAAGCGACGCCGTCAGACGCCCCTCATCGACGACCGTCAGGGCGCGCTCCAGCATCACCCGGTACTGCGAGCGGGAGAGGTAGTTCACCTGGCGGTTGGGGGTGTAGAGATCCAGGTTGTCGATGATGATGCACGGCACCACCTCGACTCCCATGGAGACCAGGACCTTGTAGCGCAGGTACCCATCGATGATGAAACGCTGTCCCTGGTGCACATAGATCAGCAGGGGTTCGATCAAGCCGACGGCTCGGATGTTGGCCTCCAAACGCGAGAAGACGACCTTGCTCGCCGTGCGCTTGCGCACCGGCACCAAATCACTGAGCGCCACGTCGACCGGGTCGACTTTTTCGTTGGGCCCGCTCGGCTTAGAGGCCATGGCTATCTCGCAGGTCCGGCACACGGTCAAGTCGGTGCTGACGCAGCAAGGCCATCATCTGCTCATCCGTCCGAATACGTCTTAAGGATTCGACGAGCGCGATGAGACGCGTCTGTTTGCTCTCCGCCTCTTGGGAGAAGCGCTCCTTGTCGCGCGTGAGCTGGCCGATCTCCTTTTTGAGGTCCTCTACCGTATAGGGCTTCGAGTCCTCGACGGGTGCAGCTCCGGCGACCGGCTTCACACCATTCTTCGTCCGCGCGGCTAGGAGACGGCGCACGACCTCCACCTGCTTGGCCGTGATGAGCTTGCGATCAAAGGCGTCCATCAGGAGGTGCTGAATGGCCCCCTCCGGCGATTCCGCGACCCGCATTGCAAACTCGATGGTGAAGACGCCGCTCTCGACGCCTTTGATGAGACGGTCTTCCCCCTGCTCGACGAGACGAACATAACTGCGGATGTACTGCGGGGGATGGCCGGTGATGCGCTCCATGTCGGCCATCGGCGTGCCCTGGCGGACCATCTCCTGCAGTGCATAGGCGTACTCGATGGCGCGAGGTGGGCATTTGGTGATATTCTCGCCCAACGTGATGATGTGGGCGGTGGCGATGTCGACCTCGACAATCTCCGCCTTGATGAGATCGCGGCCGAGCTTGCGATGTGCGATGAGGCGCCCTTCACCACAGATCAACTGGTATCGACCCGTCGTCTTGAAATCCCGCTTGTTGACCAGGATCGGTTTATAGAGGCCATTCTCGGCAATCGAGCGGACATTGGACTCGAATTGCTTGGCCCCACGACCGCGAGGACTGACCACGTCGATGAGATCAATCCGGATCATAGAAAAGGTCCGGTTGGCGGTTGACCGCACTTCGGGCGCGCGCTGGGTAGTCACTGGGCGAATTCCTTGAGGAACTCGAGTCCTCGGTGGCCATGCAGGGTGATGAGGCCGGTGTTGGCGCCACTGAGCCGTAAATACCCGTTCGGCATCATGAGGCGCGGCATGGCGACGTATCCGAGGATGTCCGCGCTCTCACGGTCCGCGAGCACGACGCCCAG
Source organism: Planctomycetota bacterium (assembly GCA_013821615.1). GTDB lineage: Bacteria > Planctomycetota > UBA11346 > UBA11346 > UBA11346 > BOG-1363. Next base: position 3,261 of record JACDGQ010000030.1, on the reverse strand, counting down.
CGTGATGTCGACGGCGGTCCGGTGGTCAGGTCGGAACATCCAGTAGGGCGAATCGTAACCGAGGACCGGGATCGCTGGCTGAATGAGAACCGTCAGGCGCTCATTGATGACCAGGAAGTCCTGGTAAGCCACGACCGTACCCTGGAGCTCGGCGATCTTGCTCTGAACCTCGGTACGGGCGCGTTCTTGGACGTCCGCGTACAGCCGGTGCAGGGCACTCGACAGCCCCCCGAGCCGCCGCATCACCGTCCCGAAACTGGGCAGGCCGCCGTCGGCGGCCACCAGGGCCTCCGTTAGGACCCCGTGACGGGCATAGATCTCGCGCAGATGCCCCAGCATCTCCTCCGGGGTGAGATGGCGCTGCCGCTCAGCGAAGCGCAATTGGACTCGCTCGTAGACTTCCTGAGGGACGACCGGCTGGAACGCACGATCAGTAACGACCCAGTCAGTGGCGGGATTATGCCGCCGCGGCGTCTTCAACTTCCCAGTTGTGCGGTTGTAGACCACCGACCCGGCATAGGTGCGGTTCGCAAGGATGCGCCGGATGGATCCGGGCGACCAATGCCCGCCGGCGGGAGCGCTGATGCCGCGGTTGTTGAGCCACCCGGCGATTTGCCGCTCATCGAGACCGGCTTCTCCGAACAGATGGAAAATCTCTCCGACTACCTCGACCTGCTGGGTTTCGCCGGGCGCCAGCTTCACGCGCCAGTTCTGGATGCTCTTGCGCTCGCCGGGTTCGAGGACTTTTTGCACCTCGTTCTGTTCATTGACCATGATCCGCTGGGTCGCATAAGGCGCCGAGCCACCGGCCCGGTACCCCTGCTCGGCGATCTTCATGCACCCCTTGAAGACCTTGTCGGAGAGTTCGCGGCTGTACTGCGCAGAGCGCCAACGCTCGAACCCCACCATGAGCGGATAGACCGGGCTTCCGTCGTTCTCGATGCCCAGGTTTACATAGACGACCTGTTTCCCGTACCGCGTGCATTCCGCTGAGTACTGCGCTGAGAGGTCGAGGTCCTGGAAGCGCCCCCAGCGACTGACATCCAGAGCGAGCACCCGCGTGAAGTCGCTGCGGGCGCGTACCCAATCCATCATCTCGGTGAAGGCCGGGCGCCCCTCAGCCGTTAGCCCGGATTTCCCACGATCTGAAAACTCGTGGATGATTTCGACCGCATTCTGCGCCGCCCAGCGGCGGACCTGGTCGCTCTGGATCTCCACCGAATTCTTTTGCCGATCCTGGGCAGAATGCCGATAATAGGCGACCGCCCGCTCACGCGTGGTCGCTGGCGCCGCTTCTTCAATCCACCACCCCATACGCAGCCCTCCGTGGCCCCTCAGGCGAGGTAAATGCTTGGTACTCGCAGGTACACGGTTGGTCAAGTGGCGAAATGAGTACCCGAAGGGTACGCTTCCACCACTGGAGGCCTATGGCTGGCTACGACACCCTTGCTGGACGCCTGCGCATCGCCCTTAAAGCTCGCGGACTGTCAGGCGCCGCGTTTGCTCGCGAATGCGGGATGACGAAACAGAATTTTCAGCGCTTCCTCTCGGGCGATATTCAGCGATCCAAGCACCTGCCTGCCCTCGCACGCGCACTCGGAGTGGAATTGCCGTGGTTAGCCATGGGAGATCCCCACACCGCGCCTCCGTGGTGCACGGAGGCGGTGGCGGTCCCGAGCATAACGAACCTTACTGACACCCATCCTGAAGCTAAGCCCCTCGCTCCGGGCCCCAGCACGTGGAAAACGACCTGGCGCACCAGGACCATGCGAGGAACAGGCGGGCGACCCCTGGCTGAGGATGGCGACCGGCTCATCATCGACACGGAGCAGCAGCCCGCTCCCGGCCATCTCCTGCTCATACCATCGGCAGGCAAACTGTTCCTCAAGCGGCATGGTGGCTTTCACGGGAATCACGTCCTGCTCGCCGGCGTGGACCGGGGCTTCTTCCAGGAAGCCGTCCGCGTCTCGCGCATTCGTGATGCTCACGTCGTCGTTGGTGTCGTCTTTGCTGCGGCGCCCCTCGTCGGCTAAGCGATCGCACATTGCCGACTTGTCAGCGCGCGGTTGTCGCCATGCTGCGGCCGCTGAGGACCAAGACGATGTCGTCGACAGCACGTGCGTCGCTCCACCGCCACTGCCCCCTCTCGTTCCAGGGCATCGTCAGCAGCGGTCACGTGCCGGAAGATTTCACGGACGAGCAGAAGCGCGTCCTCGCCTGTATCGACCGAGGTTTGCCCTATCGGCAGATCGAACGCGTCCTGGGTGTCGGACGCATGACGGTGGCCTCGCTCGCGGCGAAGGCCGGTCGCGATCCCCGCAAACCCAAAGCGCATGAAGTCTCGCGCCGCATTGAGCGGGATATCGCCCGGTTACTGGCGATAGACCTGAGCCGGAACCGGATTGCGGCAAGTCTCGGCATGACGCGCCAGGGGCTGACCCGTCGACTGACGCGAATGGGCATCCGCGCGGACCTACAAGAGCGTAAGCGACAGCAGCACGCGGTGCGCCTCGATCTCATCAGCGATTACCTAGACCGCCAGCTCCCCATCTCTACCATGGCCAAAAACTTGGGATGCAGCGAGGGCGTGATTCGGCGGCACCTCACAGACCAGGGCATCACCCCACGCACCTATACGAGCGCCTCCCGGAGAAAAGCTATTGCCGAGCAGTTTCCGCGCATGCTCCTCGCCATGGAGTTCGTGCCACGATCATGGATCGAGGTTGCGGAACTGGCCGGACTTCAGAGTAATTTTTTCTCTGCCTACCGCATCCAACCACGACCACTTCAAGACATCGCCGATCGCATCGCAAGACCCTTAGGCGTCAGTGCGGACTGGATCCTCGGACAAGGCGATACCACCCTACGAGGACTGTCCGTTCGCCACATCACGGAAACCCGAATGCGTTCCCAGGCACGGATTCGCGAAACCATTTCCAACAAGGGCCGCACGTTCGATTCAGTGAGCGCCGCAACGGGTATTCATAAATATGTCCTTGGGAAGCTGTGCCACTCGCTTCGACCCTACCCATATATCATGCCGCTCGCCCTGGGCCTTGGCGTATCGCCGGTGTGGCTTTCTGGATTAGAGCCCGACCATCCGCCTGAATGATGGCCTCTGAGGCACACCTGCCAACCTTCCGCCAATTCTGATTCTCCCCCGATTCTGCGTACGAGTGGCCTGATTTGGCGCCGCCGACTGGCCTGATTTGGGTCCGCCCTTTACACCCTCAGGCTTGAGGGAGTGCGTGGCCCCCGCGG
>JACDGQ010000575.1 GCA_013821615.1 Planctomycetota bacterium | reverse complement strand
GGCGTTGGCGGTCGGGCTCCGGCAGCACCTGGGCCGCCGCTGGCAGCAGGCGCGCGATGGGCGCGATGTCCGCGGCCGGCAGCGGCGGGGAGCCGGCGATGAGGACGGATACGGCCACGAGGACGGCCCGCAGCAGGTCGCGAGTGGGACGCATGGGATCTCCGGGCAGATCCTACCCGAGCGCGGCCCGGGCGCTGCCGCTTTCAGCCGGCGCGCAGCGCGCCGCGCCCGCGATCCGCGCAGGAAAGCGCCGATTCCGCGCCGGACGCGGGACCCGCCACCGCGCTTACAGCCCCGGGATGACGCGGATGAGCTTGATCACCACCGGGGTGGACGGCCGGTCGTTCTGATCGACGGGGGTCGTGCCGATCGCCTCGACCACGTCGAGACCGGCGATCACCTGGCCGAACACGGTGTGCTTGCCGGCGAGGTGCGGGGTGTCGCCGAGGTTGATGAAGAACTGCGAGCCGTTGGTGTCGGGCCCCGAGTTGGCCATCGCCAGCGAACCCTTCATCGGCACGTGCGAACCGGGCAGCGCATCGTCGTAGTGGTAGCCGAGGGCGGTGTAGAAATCCTTGAGCGTGACGTCCTTGAGGCCGGCGAGCGCCGCGGTGAAGGCCGCCTCCTGCTCGGCCTGCGGGGTGGCCTCGGTGACGCCCTTGGCCGTGAGCAGCGGCTGCACCATGACGCGCATGAAGTCCTGCCCCTGGTAGGCGCACTTCTGATTGAGCGCCTGAGGGCCGATCAGCGCCTTCTCGGCGTCGAGGCCGAGCGCCTTGGCGCTGATCTCGTCCGCGAAGGTGAAGCCCGGGCCGCCGCTGCCGGTGCCCAGGGGATCGCCACCCTGGATCATGAAGCCCTTGATGACGCGGTGGAAGACCAGCCCGTCATAGAACGGCCGCGTCGCCCGCTGGCCGGTGGCGGGATCGGTGAAGGGCTTGGTTCCGGCAGCCAGCGCGAGGAAGTTCTCGACCGTCCTGGGCGCCTCGTCGGCGTAGAGCTCGACGATGATGTCACCGAGACTGGTGGTGATCAGCGCGTGCGGCCGGTTGGGGTTCGGCTCAGCCGCCCCGGCGACGCCACAGCAGAGGACCAGGAAGGCGGCGACCGCCGCGGTGCGGATGGATGACATGGGAGCTCCGTGGCCTGCGATCATTCGCCGGAATGGCGAAAAGGCACGCGGGATGTCTACTCGATCTTCTTCGTCAACCACGTCCACACCCCGCTCGCGGTGGTGCGCAGGCGCGAACGCTGCGCGGACAGGTGGCTGCGACGGTAGTCGGCGGCCGCGCAGACCAGCCCGGAGACCAGGATGTCGGCGAGCTCGGCGCTGGGGTCGCGGTGCTTCTGCCCGGTGCCGAGCACCACCGGCAGGTCGAAGATCTCCTTGAGGTGCGCGGCCAGGCCGCCGAGCGAGCTGGCGCGGCCGAGCAGGTGCACCTGGCCCTGCTGGCCGAGCAGGCCGTGGTCGCGCAGCTCGCCGGCGCGGGCGCGGAAGAAGTCGCTGATCACCTCGGCGCAGATCGCCGCGCCGGGGCCGACCAGGCGGTGGCGTTCGCGCACGTCGCTCCAGATGAACTGCTGGCCGCCGAGCAGGTTCTCCTGCTTGGCCTCGGCGTGGATGTCGAGGTCGCGCTTGAGATCCTCGGCCTGGTGCTGGGTGATGCCCAGGCGCTCGACCAGCGCAGCGGTCAGGTCGTCGCCGCCGAAGGCGTGGCACTCGAGGTGCATGAGGCGCTCGCGCCGGCGCACCAGGATCGAGGTGCAGCGCGCGCCGCAGTCGATGACGTAGGTGGTGCCCTTGCGCGGCAGATTGCTGGCCATGCCGCGGTAGAGCGCCACCGGCTGGGCGATCACGCCCTCGAGCTCGAGGTCGAGGCCCTTGACCAGGGCGGCGAGCTCGTCGCGGTAGCCGCGGCGCGCGGTCACCAGCAGGGCCTGGCAGGTCAGGCGGCTGCCGCGCTGGCCGACCGGGTCCTCGACCTCGCGCTCGCCGCTGCGGTCGCGCACCGTCCACTGCACCGGGATGGCCTCGACCAGCTCGTGATCGGCGCCGGTCGCCTGGTCGCGCGCGCGCTTGAGCGCCCACGCCGCCTCGTTGGCGGTGAGCACGACCTCATCGCCCGGGTCGGCCCAGCCGATGGCCAGGCGCGAGGTGATGCTCGGGTCGGACATCGACAGGTAGACGGAGAAGGCCTCGACCCCGGCGCTGTCGCTGGCCAGGCGCACCACGTCGGCGAGCGCCTCGCGCTTGCCCGAGTCGCTGAGCTCGGCCCACACGCAGTCGATCGACTTGTGCGCGACCACCTTGTCGCCGTGCTCGGGATGCAGCGCGGCGACCGTCGCGGAGACGCGCTGGCTGGCGATCAGGACGATGACGACGACGTTTTCGGGGGCGATGGGCATGATGGCTGGCCGTCGTGCAGTGATACGCGGCGCACGCGGCGCGCCACCGGCGAAGGCCAGGCGCGCCAGCACCCCGCGCCAGCGTCCGGGGTGGGGCAGGGCCGCGGCGGCGCGACCGCTGTCGCTGCTCCAGGCTTCATCGTTCTTCATGGTCGGCTCCGGAAATCCACGGTCGTTGGGGTGCGGGCGGCAGGCGGGCGGCTCAGCGCCCGTCGCGCATCACCAGGAAGGGTTGGCGGAAGCGCACGTTGATCAGCGCGACGCGGCCCAGGTCGCCCTGGCAGCGGATGGCGTGGACCAGGTCGCGCACCTTGTCGTCGGGCTTGACGCCGAAGCGCTCCTCGGCGGGGTTGCCCCACACCAGGCGGCTGCCCTGGCGGGTGTAGAGCACGATGCCGCGGCTGGCGCCTTTGGCGTCGAGGACGTCGGCGAGGTGGATGTCCGTGACCAGGCCGGGCTCGATCTGCGGCTCGAGCCGCGCCCACAGGTCGAGGGCGGCGCGCGCCGCCGCGAGGCCGCCCTGCTCGAGCGCGCGCACCAGCGG
>JACDGQ010000029.1 GCA_013821615.1 Planctomycetota bacterium | reverse complement strand
GGATGACGGTGGGCCTGAAGGCGGCGATGCGCGCCGAGATCGCGCGACTACGCTCCTGCATCGAGGCGCGCATGCGCTCCAGCGCCGTCGCGGCGTCGGGCGCGTCGGCGACCGCGCTGGGGCTGGCCAGGACTTCGACCGCCGCGCCGCGCGCCGCCAGCCCCTGGCAGACCCGGTCGAGGATGCGCAGTGCCCCACCCGGGGTCTCCTGCACCGCGCTGGCGATGGCGAGCAGGCGGAAGGGCGGTGCAGGGGCCATCGGTCCGCAGCATCAGAGAATCGGTTGCGGCGAGTCAAGGGGCGCGTCGCCGCGTTGCCTATCGACATTCCCCCCCGTTACCGCTTGCTCTGGTGGGCCGTGGGCAGACCCTGACAGGGACCTCGGCAGGACGCGTAGTGACGCTTCCGCCTGCGCTTCGATGTCACTTACCCGTCGTATCTGGAGGACGCAATGTCCCAGCCCCATCCGGCCCGCATGACCTCCACGACCCTGCTCAGCGCGACCCTGATGTCGCTGTGCGGAATCGGCCAGGCGGCGAGCGCGCCGGTGCTGACCGGCGCGAGCTTCGCCCTCGATGGGATCATCGAGGACGCCTCCCAGGCAGTTCTCCTCGGCAACACCTTCAATGACCAGCTCTTTCCCATCTACAGCGATCCGGGCGCCAACTTCCGCGGCGTGGCGGTGGTCGCCATCAACGGCACCCATGGGAAGTGGCAGTACACCAGCTTCGAGCAGTTCGGAACCTCTACCCAATGGTTCGACATCCCGCTGACCATCAGCGCCAACAACGCCCTGCTGCTCGCGATCGGCACCGTCCAGTACTCGGCCGTGCGCTTCGTTCCCGATGCCGACTTCAACACCCAGAGCCTGCCGGCGCCGACGATCACGGTGCGCGCCTGGAACGGCGCCGACACCGGCTTCTCCGCGACCTCGGACGCAGCGAAGGTTTTCGGTGACGCCAGCGTCAACGGTGGCACATCCTCGTACAGCGCGGTCGCCGCGCTCGCATCGGTGACCGTGGCTCCGGTCCAGGACGCGCCGGTGCTCAGCGTCACCGGGCAGAGCCTGCTCGGCGCCTTCCCATCCGCCTCCGGCATCTCTGGGTCGATCGCAACCGCGACCTTCCTGGCCGCCGGCGCCAATGCCGGTACCGCCCCGATCACCGACGTTGATGACAACGCCCTGCAGGGCATCGCCATCGTCGGCGCCGACCGCACCAACGGCGCCTGGCAGTACACCGTCGACGGCACTACCTTCCTGAACTTCCCCGCCACGCTTGACGACAGCCACGCCGTGCTGCTCGCCGCGGTTACCGATGGTTACACCGCCGCCACCGGCATGGCCGTGCGCTTCCAGCCCAGCTTCCGCTTCCGCGGCACCGCCACCTTCACCTACCGGGCCTGGGACCAGTCGCAGCACGACTCGGTCCAGAACAGCGGTCGAACGGATGTCGACGTGAGCGCCAACGGCGGCGCATCTCCCTACAGTTCGGCGGTCCGTACCGCCACTATCCAGATCCTCAACTCCGCGCCTGCGATGACCCCGAGCAGCTCGACCTTGCCGGACCTCGCCCAGGACGCAGCCGCCAACACCATCGCGGGCGTCACCCTCGCGAGCCTGTTCGCCGGCTCCTTCAGCGATCCCAACTTCGACCCCGAAGGCGCCGCCATCACCGGCGCAGACAACACCCACGGCACCTGGCAGTTCACCCTCGACAACTCCCTGGGCGGAGCTTCCCCCTGGACCGACATGGGCGCGCTGAGCGCCTCGCAGGCGCTGCTGCTGCACTTCGCCGCCAGCACCTACAATACAACGACGACCGCCATCCGCTTCGTTCCGGCGGCCGGGTTCAATACCGCCACGAACGCCGCGCCGACCATCACCCTGCGCGCCTGGGATGAGACCCTGGGCGGCTCCTCGGCGAATGCCGAACCCGTCACGGCCGACCTCGCAACGGACCGTGCCGTCAACGGCAGCGCGAGCGCCTTCGGCGCAACTGACATCGTGCTCACGCAGGCCGTGACCGGCAGCGGCGTCAACGTCGCGCCGGTGCTCGTCAGCGGCGCTGGCAACCTGGGCACGGTCACCAACGCCGTGGCCGGCCAGGTCGCGGCCATCACCGTCGACGACATCATTTCCGCTGCTGGCAATGGCGGCACAGCGCCGCTCACCGACGCCGATGGCAACACCCTTGGCATTGCGATCACCGCCGCCGACAGCAGCCACGGCACCTGGGAGTTTTTCACCTCACAAGGCAGCTTCGCGCCCTTCCCCGTGGTCACGGCGTCGTCTGCGCTGATCCTCGGCAGCGGCATAGCAGTGCGCTTCGTGCCGAAGGGCGATTTCGCCGGCACCGCCGCCATCACCTATCGCGGTTGGGATGGCACTGATGCCTCTGCGACGGGCGCGGTCGTCGATCCGGGTGTCGGCGGCGGATCCACCGCGTTCAGCACGGCCAGCCGCACTGCGGCCTTCGCCGTCACCAGCAGCCCGTTCACCGAGATCACGGACACCAGCGGCAGCGGTCTGCAGGCGGTGGTCGCCACCCTGCTCGCGCCGGGTTCCCAAATCACCGTCGACACGCAGTCGATCACCTTCGTCGGCGTCACCACCCCAGGCGGAGCCCAGGCCTCGACCGTGTCGGCGATCGACTTCGGGACCGCGGCGGACGGTACCCACATGACCATAGCCGGCAGCGGCCTCCTGCTGACATCCGGCGATGGGACGCCGAACCTCTCTAATCCGGATGCCGCGAACATCGCTTCGGCCGAGTCGGGCAGCATCGATCTCGTGACCGCCGGGGACACCGATCTCGATACGGTGGTCGGGTCCTCCGGCACCAATGACGCGAGCAGCCTGTCGTTCAGCTTCACGGTGCCGACCGGCATCCATTCCGTGAGCTTCCAGATGATGTTCGGCTCTGAGGAGTTCCCGCAATTCATCAACAGTTTCACCGATGGCGCAGCGGTCTTCGTCGATGGCGTGAACGTCGCGATCTTCAACAACGATCCGAGCCAGTTCCTCCACGTCAGCACTGCCATCTCGAGCCTCATCGAGTCCAACGACACCGCCAGCAACCTGGGCATCGAATACAATGGTGTGACCAGGCCGGCGACCGTGATCGGTGTGCTGAACCCAAGCCTCACCACCCACACCATCAAGATCGTTACCGCGGACAGCGGTGATTCTTCGATCGACTCGGGATTGTTCATCTCCTCCCTGGCCGGCAGCACCGCCACCATCGGCGGCGGCATCGTGGTGATCCCGCCCGGCCCGCCCGGCTCGCGCAACGTGGCGCACGTCACCGTGCCGCCGATCGGCATCTCCTCCGGTTCATCGGTGATCTACGCCTCGGTGTGTCCGAGCACCGCCGAGGGCATCGCGAACCTCAGCGGACGCCTCGCCGGCAAGCCCAAGAACCAGGTGCGCGCCTTCGCCTGGGACGGTAGTGCGCAGACATATGTCGAACTGCCCGACGTGCCGACCGGGGGCCTGACCGACAGCACCGGCGTGTTCATCGCCACGCGCCTCGATCTCGGCCTGGACTTCAGCGGCACGCCCACGGCGTTCCCGTTCGACATCGTGCTCCATCCGGGATTCAACTTCGTCGGCGTGCCGCCGCTCGGCACGCTCAGCTCCTTCTCGACCGTCCACCAGTTCCCCGCCGACTTCACGCTCTTCGACGGCACGATCACGGTGACGGATCCGTTGGAGATCGCCAACCTCATCGGCACGCCGGGCGGTGACATCACCACGGCGCGGCCGTTCTTCTGGGACGGCTCGGCCTACGTCCAGGAGGCCGCCTTGACCACCGGCGCGGGCTACTGGATCAAGAACAACAGCGGCGTGGACATCACCCTGACCCGGGTGACGTCCCAGATCACCAGTCCGGGCAATACGCTGCTCAGCGCCTCCGCCAGCGTCGTCACGCGCAGCAGCGCGGTGGCTGCGAACGTGCATGACCGTGGCGTGCCGCCGCCTCCTCCGGGTGGCTCGACCTCGGGTGCGGGCTCCAGCGCCGCCAGCGGCTCCGGTGGCGCGAAGAGCTGCGGTCTGGGTTCCGGCCTCGCCGCTTTCGCGAGCATGCTGATGCTGGCGCTGCGCCGTCGGTTGCGCGAGGGGCGCAAGGACTGAACCGAAGCGGGTGGTCGGGGTTCCCGCAGCACCTGTGCAACGTGGTCGGCCGACGGACGGCGTTCAGGCTGGCGTTGACGGGCCACGCGAGATAGTCCAACGCCGTGTTGATACCCCTGGGACGGTTCATGTCAGGCCTCACGAGACTTCCTCCGCTGCTCGCCATTGCTCTGCTGCTCGCGCTCGTCAAGACGGCCACGGCCGTGAACGCAGCGCCGGTCCTCAACACCTCGGGGATCACTTACCTCGGCACCAACGCCATGGTGCCCGGCGCGGCGCACGGCGCCCAGGTCGAGGATGTCCTCTCAGCCTCTTTCAACGGTGGCACCGCCCCCATCACCGACAGCGATCCCGGCGCGAGCCGGGGAATCGCCATCGTCGGCGCCGACACCAGCAACGGCTCGTGGCAGTACTACCTCGGCAGCAGCAGCGACACTCACCAGCGCACCCGCATAACCTTCCCCAGCGGGCTCGACGACCGGCACGCCCTGCTCCTGGCGGCGGTTTCGGACGCGGTTTCGCACCTCGACGTCATCGCTGTCGTCTTCGTGGGGAACCCTGGGTTCCGCGGCCACGCCACCTTCACCTACCGGGCCTGGGATCAGTCACTGCTCGATGGGGCCCAGCAGAGCGGCAGCGTGGTCGACGTGAGCGTCAACGGCGGGACGACGCCGTTCAGCACGGGGGTGCGCACTGCCATGATCGCCATCCACGACACGCCACCGGTCATCGACACGTTCCCCAAGAGCCTGCCGTCTCTGGTGGAGGACACGCCATCGGGCGCCATCGACGGCGTAACCCTGCAGAGCCTCTATGGCGCGACCTGGAGCGACCTGGACGCCGGCGATCGCCGCGGGGTCGCCATCATCGCGGCGGACAACGTGCATGGGACCTGGCAGTACACCACCGACAACGCGCGCGGCGCCGCTTCCTCGTGGCACGACGTGGGCGAGGTGACCTCGAACCAGGCGCTGCTGCTGCACTTCGCCGACAGCGCCACCGGCTTCACCAACGCCGCAGTCCGCTTCGTGCCGGCGCCCGATTTTTCGGTTCCTGCGGGCTCTCCGCAGACAGTGCAGCCGACCCTGTACCTCGAAGGTTGGGACGAGTTCGTGGGCGTGTCTTCGACCGACGGCGCGCGCTCGACTTACGATGTCGCCGCCGATCACGCCCAGATCGACACCCCCGGATCGTTCAGTTCACCGGCCTCTCCCATCCAGGTGTGGGTGCAGCCGGTCAACGACGCGCCGATGCTGGCGACCGCGGGCCAGTCCGAGATCGGTAATTTCGCGAATTCCCAGTTCGGCACGCCTCCGGTCACTCTCACCGTCCTGGTCGATGCGGCCCACAACGGCGGACAGGCGCCGATCTTCGACGCCGATGCGCCCGATGATCCCTTTCGGGGGATCGCGATCATCGCGGCGGACAGCAGCAACGGGACCTGGCAATATCGCATCGGGACCACCGCCGGGTTCGCCACCATCCCCATGGATGGCCAGCCCGGCGCCGTCTCCCCCACCGATGCGCTGCTGCTCGCGGTCGGCCAGTTCCGCTCCGGCCTGTCCCTGCCCATCGAGGCCGCGATCCGCTTCGTACCGCGCGCGGGTTTCGCAGGAACGGCAACGTTCACCTACCGGGCCTGGGACCAGACGTCCGCCGAGGGGGTTGGCAGCAGCGGATCGCGCGGGGATTCCACGCTGAACGGTGGCGCGACCGCGTTCAGCGTCGGGGTGCGCACGGCAGTGGTGTCCATCTTCATCCCCGATTCCCGACCGGTCCTCGCGCTCTCCGGCATACAGGATCTCGGCAACGTGACGAACGCCGTGGATGGGCCGGTTCGCAGCTTGCGGGTCGCGGACCTGCTCTCTCCCGCCATGAACGGCGGCCTGGATCCCTTCACCGACGCCGACCACGACGTCCTGGGAATCGCGGTCGTCGGCGCGCCGCTGCCGGACCTGGGTACCTGGGAGTACTCGGTGGGAGGTCAGGGCTTCGTCCCGTTCCCGGCCGTGAACATCGGTTCGGGGCTGCTGCTGGAACCGGGCTCGACCCTGCGCTTCGTACCCAATGGCGCCAACTCTGGGCTCGCCCAGTTGATCTTCAAGGCTTGGGACCGCACCGATGGGCACGTCACCGGAGATCGGGTAGCGACCTTCGCGCTCCCGTTCAGTCAGTCGACGCGGACTGCCCAGATGAACGTGGTCGCGAGCGGGATGGTCGAGGTCACCGACGCCAGCCCGACCGGGCTGCAGGGCTTGGCGGCGGCGCTGCTGGCGCCGGGTTCGCAAGTCCTCATCGACCCTGCTTCGATCAGGTATACGGGTACGACCGCCATCGGTGGCGCACAGGCCGCATTCCTGACGGCCATCGACCTGGGGACCGCCACCGATGGAACGCGCATGACCCTCCCTGGTAGAGGCCTGCTGCTGACCACCGGCGATGGGACGCCCGCCGCGGCCAACGCCGATGCTGCGGCCCTCGCGACCGGCAGGTCCGCGAGCATCGACCTCGGTGGCGGGGGGGACGCCGACCTCGCCGCCCTCGTGCCGGGGGAGACCCTGCAGGACGCCTGCAGTCTGAGCTTCAGCTTCACCGTGCCCGCCGGTACCACGGCGATCACCTTCCAGACCATGTTCGGATCGGAGTCCCTGCCGCTGCTTACAGGCGAGGCCGCGTCGGACATTGCCGCAGTGCTGGTCGATGGGGTCAACAGCGCCGTACTGGGCTCCGATCCACGCGCGGTGCTGCGCGCTGACGCCCAGGTGAGCGCCGTGTGTGCGCGCAACGAGACGGGCTCCCCATTGGCGAGCGAGTACAACGGCCTCACGCGGCCCGCGACCGTGACCGCGCTGCTCGATCCACGCCTATCCGTCCATACGATCAAGTTCGCAGTGGCCGACACCGGTGGCGGCGCGGCAGATTCCGGGCTGTTCATCGCGGCGTTTGCGGGCAGCAACGCCTCCGCCGACGTCGGGATCCCCGCCCCGGTGGGCGGAGGAACCGCAACTTCGTCCGGCGGGCGTGGCTGCGGGCCAGGCTCCGGGCTGGTGGCGCTCTCAGTGCTGGCGTTGATGGGATTGCGCCGCCGCATGCGCGCCGACGCGACGTGAGGCCGTCCTGCGCTGGCGCCCGCCTCGTGGGCGGTCGCGGTCAGCGCTTCAGGTCCGGCACACCAGCGTCGGCGTGAAATCGACCTGGTCGCAGCTGGTGCAGCGATAGGTCACCCCGTTCCAGGTGCCCTCGACCTTCGCGGCGCCCAGTTCCTTGCCGTGCAGATGGCCGTAGATGCAGTAGCTCGCCCCGGCCGCCTCGATCAGGGGGGTGAAGCGGCTGCTGGTGCGGCCGGGCGGGATGGGCGGGTAGTGGAACAGGCAGATGCGCAGACCGCGCGGGCGTCCGGCATCCTGGTCGAGCTTGTCGAGGGCGGCGATCGAGAGTTTCAGTTCGTGCTCTTCGCGCGCCAGCCAGGCCTCGATCTCGTCCGGGGTGCGCTTGTCGCCGTAGCGGGTGAGGGGGGCGAAGTCGCCGCCACGGGCACCGAAGAAGCCGACCCCGTCGAGGACCACCGCGGTCTTCTTGAGCGCGTGCGTGCGCGGCGGCAGCAGCAGCGCCATGCGCGCCTGGGTGCCGGTCCACCAATGGTCGTGGTTGCCCTTGACCATGACCTTGCTGCCGGGGCGCTGGCCGAGCCAGGCGAAGTCGCCTGCGGCTTCGGCCGGCTTGGCGGCCCAGCTGAAGTCGCCGGGGGTCAGGACGATGTCCTGGTCGGCGACGGTGCGGTCCCAGGTCTCGGCCATGCGGCCGGCGTGGTTGCCCCAGTGGTCGCCAAAGATGTCCATCGGCTTGGAGCCGGAGGTGGAGAGGTGGAGGTCGGAGAGGGCCCAGATCGCTGGCATGCCGCAAGCGTAGGGGGCGCGGCGGGCGGCGACAGCGCGGAAGCCGGCCGCCGCTTGCCCGTGCGCGCCAAGCGCGCAGCGTAGCGCTCCGCCATGGCCACCGTCCTGACCACCGACCTCGCCTTCGACCAGATCATGGTCAAGCACCCGCAGCGCGGCGAGCTCATCCTCGTCAATGAGGACGGCGAGGTGCACGCCTACCGCAATTCCTGCCCGCACGTCGGCGTCGGCCTGGACTGGGGCGACGGACGCTGCCTGGTCGCGCCCGGCGAGCTGCTGTGCGCCATGCACGGCGCGTTGTTCACCGCCGCCACCGGCCTGTGCGTGGCCGGCCCATGCGCGGGCAAGAGCCTGACGCGCGTGCCGGTGCGGATCGACGAAGGGCGCGTGGTATGCGACTGAGGGGGCACAGTCCGGAAGTCCGGAAGTCCGGGAGTCCGGAAGTCGGACAGCCCCGTTGGCACAGCGGCGGTGTCCGGCGTGCCGCCGCACCTGCGCTCTCTGGGGTGGAAGGACCGCCTGATCGTATCTCCATGAGTGCCTCTACCGACGTGGTCCCGGTTACCAGCCCGACTTCCCGACTTCCGGACTTCCGGACTTCCGGACTCCGAGCGACTTCCGGACGCCGAGCGTTAGCGAGGCCCCGTGCTCGGTCCTGATTCCCCCCTCATCGGCCGCGCCGACCTGCCCAGCACGGTCCCGCCGCATGCGCTCGACGCGCTGATCACCCCGGCGCGGGCGCGCAAGTACCGCCAGGTGCTGGCGCGCCGCACCGGGCGGCTGGCGGTGGTGGTCGAGGACTGCTACGACCCGCACAACGCCACCGCGATCATCCGCACCTGCGATGCCTTCGGCGTGCAGCGCGTGGTCGTTACGACCGGGCGCAACTCCTTCAAGGTCAACCGCAAGGTCAGCCAGGGCAGCCACTATTACGTCGATCTGCAGCTGCACCCCGGCATCCCCGAGGCCTACGCGGCGCTGCGCGCCGAGGGCTTCGCCATCTACGCCAGCGACCTCGCCGCCGGCGCGGTGGTCGGGCCGCAGCAGCTCGCGCCGCGGCTCGCGCAGCAGCCGCTCGCGCTGGTCTTCGGCAATGAGGGCACTGGGGTCAGCGCCGAGGCGACGCGCTTGGCCGACGGCTGCTTCCTCATCCCGATGGTCGGCTTCCCGCAGAGCCTGAACCTGTCGGTGGCGGTGGCGACCACGCTCTACGCCCTGCGCCACGCGGCGCTGGAGTCCGACCAGCCCGGCGACCTGACCGCGGAGCGCCAGGCCGCGCTCTACGAGTTGTGGGTGCGCCGCCACACCGGCCAGGCCGGCGTGGAACTGCTGCGCCGTGCCGCGCTGGAGGTCGACAAGCAGGGCGATGAGACCGAGGTGTTCACGGGGTGACGGACGGCGTCCGCACGCGCTTGCCCTGGCGGGCGTGCCTTGAATAGTGCGGCCTCTTCGCGCGGCCGCCGCCGCGCCCACACCGCTGCCGCCGGAGCCGCCATGCCCCTTCTCGACGATCTCAACGCTCTCGCCAAGCAGGTGCGCAAGCACTCCAAGCTCAAGCCCAAGGTCGCCATCCTGCTCGGTACCGGGCTGGGCGGAGTCGCCGGCAAGATCAAGGCCGAGGCGCGCATCCCCTACGGTGAGATCGTCGGCATGCCGGTGTCGACCGCCGAGAGCCACAAGGGCGAGATCGTGCTTGGCACCCTGGCCGGCGTGCCGGTGGTGGCGTTCAGCGGGCGCCTGCACTGCTATGAGGGCTACAGCGCGGCCGACGTGGTGGTGCCGGTGCGCCTGGCCAAGGTGCTGGGCGCGCAGGTGCTGATCATGGGTTCGGCGGTCGGCGGCCTCAACCCGCACTACGAGATCGGCGACCTCGCCGTGCTCGACGACCACATCAACCTGATGGGCATCAACCCGCTGGTGGGTCCGAACGACGAGCGCGTCGGCGGCCGCTGGCCGGACATGTTCTCGACCTATGACCGCAAGCTGATCGCGCTCGCCGACCAGGTGGCCATCGCCCAGGGCCGCCACCTGCACCGCGCGGTCTACGTCGGCGTCATGGGCCCCAATCTGGAGACCAGGGCCGAATACCGCATGCTGCGCACCCTCGGCGGCGACGTGGTGGGAATGAGCACCGTGCCCGAGGCGGTCGCCGCGGTGCACTGCGGCATGCGCACCCTGGCCTTCGCGATCATCACCGATCGTTGCCTACCGGATGCCCTCGAGCCCGCCGATGTGTCCAAGATCATCGCGGCGGCCAAGGGGGCCGAACCGGTGCTGACCGGGTTGATCACGGCGTTGTTGCCGAAGATTGGCTGACGGCTGACGGCGGACGGTGGACGGCTGGCGGCTGGCGGCTGGCGGCTGACGGCGGACGGCTGACGGCTGACGGCGGACGGCGGACGGCTGACGGCGGACGGCCCCCCGTTCCGCGGCGCTGTTAGACCCATCCACGCTCGGATGACGATGCGACGAGTGCCCGGCTGGATCAACGTAGACCCACTCGTGGCCGTCAGCCGCCAGCCGTCAGCCGTCAGCCAATGCCGTCAGCCAATGCCGGCCCCAGGCCGGCATTTGTCGCCGCGCAATCCAAGCGTACGCTCCCCTGACCAGCCGCAGCCGCGGCGCCACCTCCGGACCGTTCCCTCATGCACGACCTCACCCTCACCTCCGTCGCCGGCAAATCCGAGCTCACCGTCGTCGTGGTCGGGCATTGCGCCGCCCGGCTGCCGCGGCTCGTCGAGGTGCAGGCCGCGCGCCTGGCCAAGGGCGAGGTCTCTGGCCAGCTCAACCTGGTCGCGTCCGAGGGCCGCTACCTGCTGGTCAAGCTCGCTGAGAAGCCGTGGCTGATCGGCGGCGAGGCCTGGCGCCTGCTCGGCCGCGACATCATCGAGGGCGTGCGCGCGGCCAAGGCCGCGGTCGCCACCGTCCTGGTCGAGGGCAAGGCCGCCGAGCCGCAGGCGCTGGCCGAGGGCCTGTTGCTGGCCGACTACCGCTTCAACACCATGCGCAGCGGCAAGGAGGGCAAGCGCGCCCAGATCACCGTGCGCCTGCCGGGCCATGCCGCCGCGGTCGAGGCCGGGCGCACCATGGCCAGCGCCCAGAACCTGGCGCGCGAGCTCGCCGATCTGCCGCCGAACCTGCTCAATCCCACCACCTTCGCGGCGCGCGCCAAGAAGGTCGCCATGGGCCTGGGCCTACGCCTCAAGATCACCAGTGGCGTGCGCGCGCTGACCAAGGCCGGCTTCCCCGGCCTGGTCCAGGTCGGCAAGGCCGGCTCGGCCGAGCCCGCGCTGGTCGAGCTGCACTACGAGCCGAAGCGCGCGAAGAAGGGCGCCACCCGCCTGGCGCTGGTCGGCAAGGGCATCACCTTCGACAGCGGCGGCATCAGCATCAAGCCCGGCGACAAGATGTGGGAGATGAAGGGCGACATGTCCGGTGCGGCCGCGGTGCTCGCCGCGATCTCGGTGATCGCGCGCCAGAAGCCGGGCATCCCGGTGTCGGCCTACCTGTGCCTGGCCGAGAACATGCCCGACCGCAACGCGATGCGCCCCGGCGACATCTACCAGGCGCGCAACGGCAAGTTCATCCACGTCGACAACACCGACGCCGAAGGCCGTCTGGTGCTGTCCGACGTGCTGACCTACGCCTGCGAGCAGGGCGCCACCCACCTGGTCGACGTCGCCACCCTGACCGGCGCCTGCGTGGTCGCGCTCGGCGACAAGATCGCCGGGCTGATGAGCCGCCACGAGGCCTTCGCGCAGCTGGTGCGCGCCGCCGGCCAGGAGGTCGGCGAGGAGCTCTGGCCGCTGCCGCTCTACGGCGAGTACCGCGGGCAGATCGACCATCCGCACGCTGACATCAACAACACCGGCGGGCGCTATGGCGGCGCGCTGACCGCGGGCCTGTTCCTGGGCGAGTTCGTGCCCGAGAACGTCAAGTGGGCGCACCTCGACATCGCCGGTCCGGCCATCCACACCGGCGGCTGGCGCTACTACGCCAAGGGCATGACCGGCTTCGCCACGCGCAGCCTGGTGGCGATCGCGCGCAAGCTGGGCTGATGTCAGACCATCCCGATGGGGATGTCCCGCGCCTGCGCGGCTGGCGGCTGACCGTCGCCTGGCTCGCCCTCGGGCCAGTGGCGGTGATCGCAATCGGCAGTACCGCCGTGCTGTGGTGGCCGGGCGAGTTGCTGGTGCACTGGACGCTGCATGCCAGCCTGGTGCTGGTGCCGGTGGTGGCCGTGCTCGCGCGCCAGCGGCGCTGGGCGGGTGGCCTGCTGCTCGCCATGCTGGTTGGCGCGGCGCCGTGGGTGCGCGCCGGCTATGGGCAGCGCGCGGTGCCGGTGCCGGGCGAAGCGGCCGTGCGCATCGCGGTCGCCACCGCGAACCTCTACGACTTCAACGCCGACCGTCCGGCCGCCTTCGACGGGGTGTTCGCGCAGGGCGGCGATCTGATCGGCCTGGCCGAGGTCCAGCCACATCTCGATCGCGCGCGCCTGCTCGCCGACCGGCGCTGGCCCTTCCAGGTGCTCAGCGGTCCACCCTCGATCCTGCACGTCGGCCTGCTCAGCCGCTATCCGCTCATCGACACGCGCCTGCACGACCTCGACGGGGTCGGCCTGATCGAGACCACCGTGGTGCTCGACGGTGGCCGGCGCGTCGCCGTGCTCGTCGCGCATCCCTCATCGCCGACCACGCCGGCCGCGGCACGCCGGCGCAATCGCCAGTTCGGCGAGATCGCGCGTTTGCTGGCCGCGCGTCAGGGGGCGGTGCTGGTGCTCGGCGACTTCAATTGCACGGTCGCCGCGCCCGCTTGGAGCGGCTTCCTCGAACTCACCGGACTGCGTCGCGCCGCCGGCACCGAGCCGGCCACGTGGCCGTCCGTCCTGGGGCGCTGCGGCATCGGCATCGACCACATCCTGGTGCGCGACGCCGGGGTGGAGGGGGAGCAGGCCTTCACCATCCCGGGCAGCGACCACCGCGGATTGAATGCGGTCGTGGTGGTGCCGACGGGAGCCCTCGTCCCGGCACGGTAGGGTCTGCCTGCGCAGCCCGTGCCTGACCGCTCCAGACCGGCTGCTTGCCGTCGGTTATCTTTTGACGCTCGGCGGCCCCCGGTGATGCTCGGTGCATTCCCGCGGCAACCGGCATGCGACCGCGTCCTCCCTCTTTCGCCGAGGCATCCATGAACAGCCAGCATTGGCCCGCCGTCCTCCTGCTCGCCTGGGCGACCGCGCTCGTGCCCGGCGCCGAGGTCGCCCAGGTCACCTTCAAAAGCCCCGCACTGGGCATCGATAAGAAGCTCACCGTGATCCTGCCGCGCGCGTACGCGACCGACGCGGCAGCGCGCTTCCCGGTGGTCTACTGGCTCGATGGCTACGCCGGCAGCGACGAGCGCTGGGCCAAGCAGACCAGCCTGCCCGACCTCGTCGACCGGGATGGCATCATCGCGGTGTGCCCGGATGGCACGGTCGACAGCTGGTACATCGACAGCACCATCCACCCCGAGCATCGCTACGAGACCTTCATCTGGCAGGACGTGCCGACGTGGGTCGACGCCCACTACCGCACGCGCGCCACTGCGGCCGGGCGCGGCATCACCGGGCTGAGCATGGGTGGTCATGGCGCGATGTTCGCCGGCCTGCGCCACCCCGAGGTCTTCGGCGCGGTCGCGTCGATGAGCGGCGGGCTCGACATCCGCCCCTTCGCCGACAACTGGGGCATCAAGAACTGGCTCGGCGAGATCAAGGACCACAAACAGGACTGGGACGAGCACACCGTGATCACCCAGCTCGACCACGTGAAGCCCGGCCAGGCGATCCTCTTCGACTGCGGCACCGAGGACTTCTTCCTGGCCGTGAACCGCTTCACCCACGCCAAGCTCGACGCGCTCAAGATCCCCCACACGTATCAGGAATTCCCGGGCGGTCATTCGTGGGACTACTGGAAGCTGGCGGTGGTCCGGCACATGGCGTTCTTCGCGGCGGCTTTCAACGGCGCGAAAGCGGTGACCGCGCCCTGAGGGCGGAGTGGTCGGTGTGGACGGCAAGACCACCATCAGTGATGTCGCCCGCGCGGCTGGCGTCGGCGTGGGCACCGTCAGCCGGGTGATCAACGGCGCGCCCGGAGTGAGCCGGGCCATGGCGCAGCGCGTGCAGGCGGTGATCGCGAGGCTCGGCTGGCAGCCGGCGGCGCCGGAGCAGCGGCCCGGACCACGGCGGCGCG
>JACDGQ010000574.1 GCA_013821615.1 Planctomycetota bacterium | reverse complement strand
CCGGGCTGGATCACGTTGAAGGTACCGGAGGCGACGGAGGACGACGGCCAGCCGGAACGGGTCCGCGCCGAGGTGATCGAGCTGGGCGGCGGGCTGCTGCTTGCCGTGGGGGACGACCTGCGCCGCATCGGCGAAGTGGAGGAGGCGGTCACGACCGCCTTTCTCTGGACCGTGGGGCTCGCGGCGCTGCTCGGCATCGGCGGCGGCGTGGTGCTGAGCCGGGCGTTCCTGGCGCGGGTGGACGCCATCGCCAGCACGGCGGAGGCGATCATCGAGGGCGACCTCGGGCGGCGCGTGCCGGTTCGTGGCACGGGCGACGACCTCGACCGGCTGGCCGGCACGCTGAACCGGATGCTGGACCGGATCGGCGCGCTGATGGACAGCCTGCACCAGGTGTCGAGCGACGTGGCGCACGACCTCCGCACGCCGTTGTCGCGCCTGTACCAACGCCTGGAGGACGCCCGCGCGCACGCCCGGTCGGTTCCGGAATACGAGGCGGCCGTCGATGCGGCGGTGCGCGAGGCGGAGGGCTTGCTGGACACCTTCGCGGCCCTGCTGCGCATCGCGCAGGTGGAGGGCGCCTCGCCGCGCGCGGGGTTCAAGGAGGTCGATCTGAGCGCGGTCGCCGAGGCCGTCGCCGACGCCTACCGGCCCGATGCCGAGGAGGCCGGGCATCGCCTCTCCGCCGAGGTTGCGCCCGGCGTCGCGATCGACGGCGACCAGGAGCTGCTGACGCAGGCGGTGGCGAACCTGGTTGAGAACGCGCTGCGCCACACGCCGTCCGGGTCGCATATCGGCATCCATTTGGTGCGGGACAGCGCCGGACGCGCCTGCCTGACGGTGGATGACGACGGTCCCGGGGTTGACAGTGATGACCTGCCGCGTCTCGTCCACCGGTTCTATCGCGGCGAACGCAGCCGCACGACGCCGGGCAACGGGCTGGGCCTCAGCCTGGTGGCCGCGGTCGCGGAGCTGCATGGGGCGGCGCTGCACCTGGAGATCGGTGCGCCCGGCCTGCGCGCCACCTTGCGCTTCCCGGGCGCGGGCGCGCGTTGTAGGTGAGGGCATCCTCGACCGGCAGTTCCCCACATCTCCGCGGCCACCACGGCGCTGACCGCCCCAGCCAAGCCCGGCACTCCCGTGCCTGCGACGCATTTGGAGTGGAAACCGCCAATCGCTGTTCGCAAGCAGCCGCGAGATCACAATCATGTAGCTCGGCGTGCTGGTCGTAAGCGTAGCTGCGGCAACGCGCGTTCAGGACTGGGCCGACGCGCGGTCAAGGGCTGTTCCCAACGCGCGCCAGTTGAGTTTGGGACAGGCCGCCGCGCTATCCAAAGGAAGATTGTCACCCGTGGAACGCACGTCTGCCCTCCCCGCTTGTCCTACGGAACGGCGGGCGCGGCCATGCTGAAGCCGATGCTTGGGCTGCTCGGCATCCTCCTTACCGCCATGGCGTCGGAGTTCAACGCCCAGGTGTTCTCCATTGCCCTGCCCGACATCGCCGGCGGCCTCTTTTTCAGCCACGATCCCGGCACCTAGTTCAGCAGCCTGTACATCTCCGCCGAGGTAGTCGGCCTGGCGTTGTCGCCGTGGCTGTTCGTCACGTTTTCACTTCGCCAGTTCGCCCTGTTCGTGCTGTTGCTCAACGCTGTCTCCAGCGTGCTGATCCCATTCACGCCCGACGAGCCCGCTTTGTTTGTGCTGCGGATCGCGCAGGGCTTATCAGGCGGGTTTAGCATCCCGTTGCTGCTGACGATGGCCTTGCGCGTGCTGGACCCGCCGATCCGGCTCTATGGCATGGCGGTTTACGCCCTCACCGCCATGTTCACGCCGGCCTTTGCCTCGTCGATCGCGGCACTTTGGACCGGGGGCGTGGGATGGCAGGGCGTGTTCCTGGAGGCGGTGCCGCTCTGCACCCTGGCGGCCCTGCTGGTCTGATATGGGGTGCCCTCGCCGCTGATTTTGGGCAATAGCATTCTGGTTCACGTTCTGCCAAGCACATCAACTCAGAGGTGCTCATACGTTAGCTCTGATCGCGAGATGCCCTCCTATCCCGATGGACGGCCGCGAGCAGGGCGGCATCTTCATCGCAAACGGGCGATAATGCCCGAAGGGCCATTATCCCCAAACATCCCGGTCGGCCAAAGCAGAGAAGCCGTCACACTCGTCCCGCCACGCCATCAGCAATCATTGACCCCGCAAAAGACGCGCCGTTTATGCACGGATTCTCAGCGCCGCTAACACCGCCATCCTGCGTTGTCACCGAGAAAGCTTCTCATTCAGCGACCGCCGGATGAAGTCGCGCGTTTGCTCCGTGATTCTCAGGGCCTGTTAGCGTCTGGACTCTTTGCGTGGTCACGCATTGTCTCGCTTTTTGGCGAGGTGGGCTCGATGCTGACGGATGCGCAATGGGCGATGCTGGAACCTTTGATCGAGGCAGTTCGCCCGCCCGCAAAGGTGCCCCTTCGACATCTGCGGCGCACGATCAGCGCCATTCCGTGGCGGCATGACAACGGCGCCAAGTGGCGCGCGATGCCGGCCGAACTCGGGCCATGGTGGATGGCGGCACGAACCTTCATCCGTTGGTCGCGGCTCGGGGTCTGGGAACGGCTGCTGACGCTGGTCCAAGAGCAAGGCGTGCAGCTTGGGATGACCTTTCTCGACGGCGCCAGCATCCGCGCGCACCAGAAAGCGGCCGGGGCGGCCAAAAAGGCGGCGCTTCAGCGCAACGGGACCCTCGTGAAGCCAGGCGCTTTCGCTGCGCGAAACGCCGACTTGGCCGGTCTCGTGGCGGCTATGGCACCAAGGCTTGCTCGCGAAAATGGCTTTGCCATTCGTCGCGTGATCACGGACGCGATCGGCCGGGCCGTGGCCTTCGTTCCCGCACCAGGGCAGGCGCACGAACCGCCGCACGCCGTGGCGCTGCTCGAGCAATTGCCAGGCGTGCCCGGCTGGGGTGGGCG